>JACQVP010000085.1 GCA_016209715.1 Candidatus Omnitrophota bacterium | reverse complement strand
ACAAAGCCGACCCCCTGATCTAAACTTTTTTAATTCCGTTGCAACTGGTTCCTTCAATGGTTTACCTCCAAAAAAGGAAAAGATTCTTCAAGCGTTTCGTCATCTTCGTTATCCTCTCCTTTATCCTCTCTCTATCTTTTTTCCTTTTTGAAATTCTTATGAACCGCTTCGGACTCGCCTGGGGGGCCGCCGGGCGAATCTGGGTCCCTGCGTTGATCACGGCGATGATCGCCACGCTGCTTTACAAGCCTTTGGATATTCTGGTGTTGTGGCTTTTGAGGCGCGTTTTTTTCCGCCAGGAGATGGCGCGCGTCGCCGCGCTGGAAAACGCCACCCAGTCTTTGCTGCACACCCTGGACCTCAAGGAGCTTTCCAACTTGATCGTGAACACGGCCGCCGAACTGATGGGCCAGCGGGTGGCCGTGCTGGTCCTGTTCGACCGTTTGCGGAACCAATATTGGATCGCCTCCTCTTTCGGCATGCCGCTCACCGCGGTGAATAAGATCCGGGTCGAAAAGGAGGACCCGCTGTTTCTGAATCTTTCGAAGCGACGGGGTCTGGTGGAGCGTGAAAAACTGCTTCACGAGTTCTCGTGGCCCGAAGTGTACGAAATCAGCAAAGGATTCGAGCTTCTGGGCGCCAAGGCCTTCGTGCCCCTGTCCTGCGAGGACGCCCACTTGGGGTTCTTGGCTTTGAGCGGCAAAGACGGCGGCGCTTCGTTCTCCAGCGCGGAGGCCAGGATCCTCAACTATTTTGGGGATCGCGCGGCCGTGTCGCTCCGGAACGCCCTTTATATCCATGAGCTCCGGGAGACCAACGAAAAACTCAAAGACCTTCATTCGCGGCTGTTGCAAACCAACAAGCTGGCGGCCATAGAGCAGCTTGCCGCCGGCATCGCCCATGAAATCCACAATCCCCTCACCATCATTTCAGGCAAGGCCCAGCTGATTTTGCTCCGGAAAGAGAGGCCCGATGACGAGACCCTGGAGCAGGCCCTGAAAACCATTGTAAAGCAAACGCAGCGAGCGGCCGATATTACAAGAAAACTTTTAATCTTCTCCGAGCCCAAGTCGTCCGGGAAGGACACGATCGATTTTGAAGCCATCGTGGACAGCACGGTTTCGCTGATCTCCTACCAGACGACGCTGGACGGCATCACCGTCAAAAAGACCGTTTCGCGGAATCTTCCCGTTTTCACGGGGGAGATCAACGAGCTGCGAGAGGTCTTCTTGAATCTGATTCTGAATGCGGTGCAGGCCGTCGACAAAAGAGGTATGATACATATTCAGATACGGCATCTGGAAAGGGACAACCTCATCGAAATAAAAATTCAGGACACCGGCAAAGGAATTTCGTCGGAGTATATCCCCAGGCTTTTTAATCCATTCTTTTCCACCCGGGAGGAAGGGCTCGGGCTGGGCCTTTTTATCACCCAACAGATTGTTCACCGTTATCGGGGCTCGATTCATATAGAAAGCGAGATCGGCGAGGGCACCGCCGTCTTGATCCATCTGCCCGTCACGCAGACGGCCTGGGTCGGGGAACCCGTTTCCGCCGGGACGCGGGAAAACGGGGAAAACTGAAGGACAGCCTGGAGGAGAACATGATCACTAAATTGCTGGTGGTGGATGACGAGGTTGAGATCTGCGACTTTCTGAAAACGTTTTTTGAAGAACGCAACTACAAGGTGTTCACGGCCTTGAACGGGGAGACCGCGCTGCGGGTGGTGGAGAAGGAAAAGCCGGCCGTCGTGTTGCTGGACATCAAGATGCCCGGCCTGGACGGGATCGAGGTCCTCAAGCGCATCAAGGCCCTTCATCCGACGGCCAAGGTCATCATGGTGACGGCCATCGAAACGCGCGACAAGATCGAGGAAGCCACGCGTCTCGGGGCCGACAATTACATCACCAAGCCGTTGAGCCTGGAATACCTCGAGACTGACGTGAGGGACAAGCTGGAATCCCTGGCCAGATGACGAGTTTCGAATACCACGAAGCTCTCAAAAACGCGGCCAAGAGCATGGTGCGGGTCAAGAACCCGCGCCGCTTGTTGAAGATGATCGCGCGGTTCATCGAACGCGAGGTCGGCCTCACGCATTCTTCCATCCTTATTTTTGACCCGCCCAACCGCCGTTACCTGTTTGTCGATTCCAAGGGAGACCGCCGCATTCCGGTGGGACTCGTCCGCCTCGACGCGGACAATCCCTTGATCCGCTGGTTCAGCGAAGCGAGCCGCAGCGTCGCCTTGAGCCGTGATTTCATCACCGCCAATCAAGTTGAACGGCTGTTGTCCAACGAGACCTTTCTCGAGCAAAACCGCGGGATCGAAGAGCGCCTCTGCGCCATTCGGGAACAAATGAGGATTTTTAAGGCCGCCGTTTGCGTGCCGGGATTTTTCAAGGGCGAATTGCTCGGGCTTCTCCTGCTGGGACGGAAGCAGGACCAGACGGATTTCTCCCTGGAGGAACTCACTTTTTTCCAGACCCTGGCCAACGACGCCTCCATGACCATCAAAATGGCGGAGTACCATGACGATCTGGTGCGCAGAAACCGCGAGTTGGAAGAACAGATCGAAGAGGTGACGCGGCTCCGCAAAAAAGAGCAGGAAACCTATTATCAGATCATCCTGTCCCTGGCCCGGGAAGTGCACGCGCGCGACGCCTACACTTCGGGGCACATGGAGGAAGTCGAGAAATTGGGGCTGATGACGGCCGAGGCCATGAACCTCAACCTGGAAGGAAAGAGAAGGGACATCCTGGTCGCCGCGCTCCATTTGCACGACGTGGGCAAGATCGGCATCCCCGATTCAATCCTGAAAAAGGAGGAGAAGCTCACGGAAGAGGAATGGCTCATCATGCGCGACCACGTCTTCAAAGGGGCGCGGATACTGGAGCCGCTCGACGATTTCAAGGAAGTGGCCCGGATCATCATGCTGCATCATGAGAATTTCGACGGGTCCGGGTACCCTTACGGCCTGAAGGGAGAGGAGATCCCCATCGAGGCCCGGATCATCAATGTGGTCGACACCTTCCACGCCATCGTTTCCAGCCGCTGCTACCGGCGCGGGAGGCCTTTCGAACAAGCCGTCAAGGAGCTGGAAAGGTGCGCCGGCAAGCAATTCGATCCGGCGGTAGTCAGGGCCTTTATCGAGACCATCAGCCGGCGGATCCAGCCGCGATATGACGAGTCGACCGGGCTGGAGCTCAAGAGCCGCACGGCTTAATGCTATTCCTTTATTCTCCATTGACTTATTGCAACCCCCTCTGTATAATTTCCGGTCTTTAGCTTTAAATCCGGTATCGTTTTTCCTATAATTCACCTCAAGAGGGCGCTATGAACAAGAAAGAGCTAAAAAAGTTTAGGGACCAGCTTGAACTGGAGCGTAAGAAGATCATCTCGGACCTCAACCACATCGAAAAGGACACCTTGAACAAGAGCCAGCGCGACGCTTCCGGCGACCTGTCCGGTTACAGTTTTCACATGGCCGACGTCGCGACGGACAATTACGACCGGGAGCTCAATCTGGACATCGCCTCCACCCAGCAGCAGCTCCTCAACCACATCGATGACGCCATCCGCCGCATCGATGAGGGAACCTACGGCCAATGCGAGATTTGCGAGGGCAAGATCAGCGTCGAACGTCTGCGCGTGATGCCCCAGGCCCGGTTGTGCATCAAGTGCAAAGAGGAAGAGGAAAAGAAAGCCAAGAAGGGAAGCTGACCGCCCGCCTTTTGAATGTCTATTTATGCCGTCAGTGTGTTCATTGTCGTTTTCGACCAACTGACTAAATTTCTCGCCCTCAAGTATCTTTCTCCTTATGAAAGCATTCCGCTCCTGGGCCCCTGGGTCCGGCTGACGCTGGTGAAAAACCCGGGCATTGCCTTCGGTCTGTTCGGCGAGCGCTCTGGAGTCCTGATTTTCATCGTCCTTTCGTGCCTGGCAGGCCTGATCGTGCTTTCGTATCAAATGCGGCAGGCGGACTTGGCGCGGCGGATGGCGCTGGCGTTTATTCTCGGCGGGGCCGTCGGCAACCTGATCGACCGGGTGCTGTTCGGGCACGTCATCGACTTCCTGGATTTCCGGGTCTGGCCGGTGTTCAACCTGGCTGATTCTTTCATCACGGTCGGGGTCGGGCTCTTTCTGATCCTGACGATGAGGAGGCCGGCCTGATGCACCCCGTCCTGTTTTATCTCGGTCCCTGGCCGGTTTACACCTACGGTTTTTTTGTTTCCCTGGGAGTGGGGCTGGCGCTTGTCTTCCTCCAGCGCGCGGCCGGACGGGAAGGCATGTCCCGCGCCGAGGTGCTGGACCTGGTCCTCTTTTTCACCTTTTTCTCCTTTCTCGGGGCGCGGCTGTTTTTTGTGATCCAATTTCTCGGTTTTTACTGGACCCATCCCCTCGATGTGTTCCGCGTCTGGGAAGGCGGGATTGTTTTCTATGGCGGCGTGATCGCGGGCCTCGTCTTCCTGTGGTTTTATTCCCGCCGCAAGAAATGGCCCTATCTCAAGGTCACCGATTTTTTGGCGCCGTATGTCTTTTTGGCGCACGCCTTCGGGAGGATCGGCTGTTTCTTCACCGGGTGCTGTTACGGCAGGGAGGCGGGCGTGCCGTGGGCGGTCCGCTATCCTTTTCTCTCCTACCCGGTCCATCCGACCCAGCTTTACGAGTCGGCCGCCAATTTCGTTTTATTTTTTTTCCTCCTGCGCCGGCACCGGTCGAAGAAATTCGACGGTGAAACCACCCTCGCCTATCTGATCCTCTACGGCGCCGAGCGTTTCGTGCTCGAAAACTTCCGCGGGGACAACCCTCTTCTCTGGGGCTTTACGCTGCCCCAATGGGTCAGCCTTTCCTTCGTCGTGCTCGCCTCGCTCACTTACCTCCTGTATTTCCGGAATCGCCATGCAGAAAAGGGAAATTAGGGTCGGCGAAATCGAGGGCGGCGAGAGGCTGGACGCTTTTTTGGCCCGCAAGCTGTACCGCGATTATTCGCGCACCCGCCTGAAGGAATTGATCCAGGAAGGCCATGTCTTGGTCAACGACAAGCAAGTGAAGGCGCATTATGCCGTCCACTCGGGCGATCGCGTCCAGTTTGAACTCTTGGAACGGGAAGCCATGGACGCACGGGAGGAAAACATTCCTTTGTCGATCCTTTTTGAAGACGAAGACCTGCTCGTCGTTGACAAGCCGGCCGGAATGGTGGTTCATCCGGCCTACGGAAATCTCGAACACACGCTGGTCAACGCGCTCCTGTACCACACCCGGCGCAACCTGTCCTTGCTGGGCGGCAGCGGCCGGGCCGGCATCGTGCATCGCCTCGACAAGGACACTTCGGGGGTGCTGGTCGTCGCGAAAAACGACGTCTCCCACCGTTTTTTGGCCAAACAATTCAAGGACCATTCCATCCACCGCGTCTATGACGCCTTCGTCAAAGGAGTGGTGCAGCACAACGAACTCAAATGCGAGGAACCGGTCGGCCGCGCCTTCGTGAACCGGAAGAAGGTCGTGGTGAAGCCCTCCGGCGGGAAATCGTCCCTCACATTTTTCAAAGTCAAGGAGCGGTTCCGCCAAGCCACCTGGATCCAGGCCCTGCCGCACACCGGCCGCACCCACCAGATCCGCGTTCACTTGTCCTATCTAGGCCACCCGGTACTGGGGGACGCGCTGTACGGAGGCGGCTCGCCGCTCATCCCGCGGCACGCGCTCCATGCCCGCACTTTGGAGTTCACGCACCCGCGATCCAAGAAACGCGTCTCTTTTTCCAGCGAATTGCCCGAGGACATGAAGCAATTACTGATAGCGCTTCGAAAATGAAACCATTATAATGTCCCATGCCGCCGCTTTATTTCTTGTTATTCATTTTCGCGCCGAGTGTTACCGTGATGGCCTTCATCTATTTCCGGGCTTATAAAACCCTCCGCTATTTTTCCACCGTCGAGTCCCAAACGGTCTCGGGCGGAGGCGACGCGGTCCGGAGAGTTTTGGACGATTTTCATCTGTTTGACCTTCAGGTCCGGAAGGCCGAGGGAAAACGAAAAAGCGAGTATCGGATGCCGGAAAGGACCGTTTTTTTGTCGGCGGCGGTCCATGACGGCCGGTCATTCACGGCGCTGGCGAAAGCGCTTCACCTGGCCGGTTATGCGGTCCAGCACATGCGGGGGGAGGCGCGTTTATGGGTCAAACACATGCTACAACCGGCGGCTTGCGCCGGAGCGGCATTCTCCTTAGCGGCCGTACCGCTCAGCCTGGCGCCTGAAATCCGTTTTCTTTACCCGGCCGGCGCCCTGTTGTTCACGGTTTATATGCTGTTTGTTTTTTTTCTGATGCCCCTGGAACTGAATTCCTCCCGGATCGTGTTCGGCAAAATGGCCGAGACCGGACTTTTCAATTCCCAGGAACTCCAACTCATTCAAAAGGCCCTGGCGGCCGTTTCTTTGGAGAAAGTGACGCGTTTATGCACCGGAATTTAGGCCAATTCATCGAGGCGCTCAAAGCCGAAGGCGAGCTCGCGGTCATTCCCGTGGAGGCCGACCCGAAACTGGAGATCACCGAGATCTACGACCGAATTATCAAAAAGACCGGTCCCGCGCTGCTCTTTCCATCCGTGAAAGGTTCGGACTTTCCCTTGGCGATCAATCTGTTCGGGTCCTTCCGGAGGATGAGTTTGGCGCTCGGCGTCAAGGACCTCGAGGACATCTCCGCCCGGATTTCGGAGATGCTGGACATGAAGGTGCCGGAGACGTGGACGGAGAAAATCAAAATGCTCCCCCGGCTGAATGCCCTCCAGAGGATGACCCCCAAAATCGTGAAATCGGCGCCCTGCCAGGAGGTGGTGGAAACGGTGCCGGACCTCGGCCGCCTGCCCGTTCTTCAGTGCTGGCCCGGCGACGCCGGCCGCTACATCACGCTCCCCATGGTCGTGACCCGCGATCCCGAGACGGGGATCCGCAACGTCGGCACTTACCGCATGCAGGTCTTTGACGGGCGGACGACCGGCATGCATTGGCAGATCCACAAAGACGGGACCGCGCACGCGCGGAAATTCAAAGAAGCGGGGAAGAAGAGGATCGAGGTCGCGGTGGCCATCGGTGCGGACCCGGCGACCATGTTTTCCGCCGTTTGCCCCCTGCCTTACGGGGTGGATGAATTCGTGTTTTCGGGGTTCCTGAGAAACGAACCGGTAGCGCTCGTCAAATGCAAGACGGTGGATTTGGAAGTGCCCGCGGAAAGCGAGTTTGTCCTGGAAGGTTATGTCGACGTCGATGAACGACGCGTCGAGGGCCCGTTCGGGGACCACACGGGATATTATTCCCTGGCCAAAGAATTTCCGGTTTTTCATGTGGAATGTGTCACGCGCCGCCACGCCCCCGTCTATCCGACCACCGTCGTGGGCCGCCCGCCCCAGGAAGACGCCTATATGGGCAAGGCCATTGAAAGGATCTTTCTGCCGCTCCTCCGGACGCAACTGCCGGAGATCGTGGACATGAATTTGCCGGTGGAAGGGGTGTTCACGAATTGCGTCCTGGTCTCGATCAAAAAAAGTTATCCGCAGCACGCCAAGAAGATCATGCATTCGATGTGGGGCCTCGGCCAGCTGGTCTTCGAAAAGATGGTCCTGGTTTTCGACGACGACGTGGACATTCACGACAAGGACGAAGTGGCCTGGCGGGCCTTTGCCAACGTCGATCCCAAGAGAGACATGGTCTTCACCGAGGGCCCGCTCGACGAACTGGACATCTCCTCCTCCTATGAACTCTACGGTTCGAAGGTGGGCGTGGACTGCACCCGGAAATGGCGCGAGGAAGGGATGCAGCGCCCCTGGCCGCCGGACATTGTGATGGACGAATCCGTGAAGCAGCTCGTGACGAAGCGTTGGAAGGAATACAAACTCGATGAGCGCGGCCGCTAAGACCAGGATCTTTCTCGAAATGATCAAGTTCGAGCACACGCTGTTCGCGCTTCCCTTTGCCTATCTCGGGCTATGGCTCGCGGAAGGCGGATGGCCGCGCCCGCGGATATTCTTATGGGTGACCGTGGCCATGGCCGGCATGCGGACGTCGGCGATGGCGCTCAACCGCGTGATTGACGCGGAAATCGATTCCCTGAATCCCCGCACGCGGGACCGCGCCCTGCCGCGGGGAACCCTGACCCGAGCGTCGGTTTGGGGCGCCGCGGTGATTTCCTGCGCCGTGTATGTCGTGGCGGCCGCGATGCTGAACGGCACCTGCCTCGTACTGTCTCCGATTCCGGTGGTTCTGGCGGTCCTTTATCCGTACCTCAAAAAATTCACCTGGCTCTGCCATTTCTTTCTGGGTGCCACCCTGGGAATTGCCCCGGCGGCCGGCTGGATCGCCGCGACCGGAGCCCTGGCCCCGGAATGCTGGCTCCTTTTTTTCGCCGTCTTTTTCTGGGTCTCCGGATTTGATATTATTTATTCTTTGCAGGACGAGGACTTCGACCGGACGCACGGCTTGCAATCCGTCCCGGCCCGCTTCGACGCCGGCTTTTCGCTGGGACTGGTCCGTGTCCTTCATTCCCTGACGCTCGCTTTTTTGATCGGTTTGGGGCTTTACGGAGGCCGGGGCGCGCTTTACTGGGCGGGGCTTGCCTGGATCGGGTTCCTGCTCTTCCGCGAGCATTGGCTGGTGCGGCGCTTCGGAATGAAAAAAATCCAGCAGGCCTTTTTTCACACAAATGCCCTGGTGAGCCTGTCGTTATTCGGGGCCACTTTTTTGGATTTGATGCGATGAATCAAGCCAAGCAGAAACCTTGGGTGGTCGGCATCACCGGATCGAGCGGGGTTGTTTACGGCCTCTGCCTGGTCCGCGCGCTGGCCGAAACGGGGAGAGAGATCGCGCTGACGGTCACCGACGCGGCCCGCATCGTGATGCGCGAGGAATTGGGCCTCGAGACTCCTCCTCTGGAACAGCCCGATTTTCCAAACGCGCTTTTTTCAAAGGAGGTCCTCGATCGGGTGCGGTACTTCCATTACAAAGATCTCCTGGCTCCCATTTCGAGCGGGTCTTTCCCGACGGCGGGCATGATCGTGATGCCCTGCAGCATGTCCAGCCTGTCTCAAATCGCGAACGGCGCCTCGCAGAACCTTCTCGAGCGGGCGGCCGACGTGACGCTCAAGGAAAAGCGGCGCCTGGTGCTCGTCCCGCGGGAAACCCCATTCAGCGCCGTGCATCTGGAAAACATGCTGAAACTGTCGCGTCTCGGCGTGGACATTGTCCCGGCGAACCCCGGCTTTTACGCGCGGCCCCAGAAGATCGACGATTTGATCAATTTCGTGGTGGGGAAGGTGCTGGATCTCGTCGGGATCGAGACCGAACTATTTCAGCGTTGGAAGGGGAGCCCCGAGACCACCGAGTCCGGCGCCGAAGCCGGGAAGGCGGCGCCGCGATGAGCACCCTGATCGAGACCTCGTCTCTCCGGGTCGGGAAAATCTCTTTTTTGAACACCCTGCCTTTTTTTCACGGCTGGGAAGCGCGGGGCGGGGGGCTTGCCTTTTTCGAAGGGGTCCCGAGCGAGATCAACGAAAGATTGCGCCGCGGGGAAATCGACACGGCCATCGCGTCTTCTTTCCTTTATGCCCTGCATCCGCAGGATTTTTTGATCCTGCCCGGTTATTGCATCGGCTCCGAGGGCCCTTCCCGGAGCGTTATCCTTTTCAGCAAATGCCCGGCCGAGCGATTGGACGGCAAGAAGATCGCCTTGTCCTCCAAGAGTTTGAGCGCCGCCACGCTGCTCAAAGTCCTCTTGAAGCTCCGCTGGGGCCTCGAAAACTCTTTTGAGGAGTCCCCTCTGCCGGCGCCAGAAATGTTGAAACGTCATGACGCCGCGTTGATGATCGGCGACGACGCCCTTTTTTACCGGGCCCCGGACATTTATTCCTATGATTTAAGCGAGGTGTGGAGAGAATGGACGGGCCTCCCGTTTTGTTTCGCCCTGTGGACCGTCCGCAAATCCTTCTTTGAACGGAACCCTCAAAAGGTACGCGCTTTTTCGGCGCTGCTCGGCGCCCATCTTCGCCGGAATCTGAATCGTCTCCCCGAGGCGGCGGCCCAATACGTGCTCGGCGCCCTAGAAAAAGAGCTTGTGATCGAATATCTGCAGAGCTTAAAATATCGCCTCGAAGAGCCCCTCGTGAGAGGGCTTGAGCGCTTCTATCGGCTGGCTGCCCAATGCGGCTTGACGGAGCGAGAAGCGGCCCTCAATTTTTGCCCCGGAGAAACGGGAGACACGACCGATGACCATTGCTGAAAAAGTGATCGAAAAACGCCTCCGCGGCGAGCGGCTGTCCCTGGAGGACGGGATCCTTCTTTACGAAGCCGATCTGACCCTGTTGGGCACGGCCGCCAAGCAGGTCCGGAACCGGCTTCATCCGGACAATCGGGTCACTTTCGTCATCGACCGGAACATTTATTACACCAACGTTTGCGTGGCCGATTGCTCTTTCTGTGCGTTTTACCGCCGCCCCGGGGAAAGCGAGAGTTACACCCTGCACAAGGAAGAAATCTTCCGCAAGATCCAGGCCCTCGTCGACATCGGCGGAACTCAGCTCTTGATCCAGGGCGGCCTCAACCCCGAGCTCCGCCTCGAATATTACGTGGATCTCGTCCGTTCGATCAAAGAGGCCTTTCCGCAGGTGCACATCCATTCGTTCTCGCCCCCCGAGATCGACATCATCGCCAAGCTCGAACGGATGAGCTATCAGGAAGTCCTGGCCCGCCTCAAGGAGGCCGGCCTCAACTCGCTTCCCGGCGGCGGGGCCGAAATCCTGGTGGACCGGGTCCGCAAAATTTTGAGTCCCAAAAAAATTTCCGCCGACAACTGGATCAAGGTCTGCCGCGCCGCGCATGAAGTGGGATTGAAGACGACGGCCAGCATGGTCTTCGGCCACGTGGAAACGATCGAGGAGCGGATCATCCATTTGCTCAAGATCCGCGCCCTGCAAGACGAGGCCGGCGGCATCCGCGCTTTTATCACCTGGTCCATGTCGACCAAAGGGACGCCCGGCCTCGAGCATCTTCCGCTGGCGAGCGGGGAAGATTACCTCCGCACGGTCGCGGTCTCGCGCCTGATGCTGGACAACGTCCCGAGCGTCCAGTCGGGATGGGTGACGGAAGGTCACAAACTGGCGCAAGTGGCCCTCGAATTCGGAGCCAATGACATGGGCGGGACCCTGATGGAGGAACTCGTCATCGAGCCCACGGGGATCCAGCACAAGACCCGCACCGAAGACCTGGTCCGCTTGATCGAGCGCGCCGGTTACAGCGCCGCCCAGCGCAACACCAATTACGAAATCGTGCGCGAATTCAACTGATGGCCCAGGCCGTTTTCTCCACTCCCCATTCCCAGGGCATTCGGCAGATCTTCACCGAAATCACTCCGTATTACGATTTTCTGAACGGCCTCTTGAGCCTGCGCCTCGACCGCGCCTGGCGGCGGTGGGCGGTGGAAAGGGCCGTGGACGGAAGCGAGCGGTCGATCCTCGATCTCGGGACCGGAACGGGAAAATTCCTGCAGGCCTTTCTCGCGCGCGGAACTTTTGAGCGCGCCTGCGGCGTGGACCTCTGCGAGAGCATGCTGGAAAGGGCCCGCCAATCGGTCCGGCGGCCGGGCGTGGTCTGGCTGGCCGCGGACGTTTCGAAGGGGATCCCCTGCGAGTCCGCTTCGGTGGACCTCGTCAGCGCCGCGTTCACGTTGAGAAGCCTTCGGGACCATTTGCCTTTTTTCTTCTCGGAGGTCTTCCGCGTCCTCAAGCCGGGCGGAAAAGCCGTGTTTTTGGAGCTGACCCGGCCCGCCCGGGGAATCCTGAAGTGGCTCTATTATCCTTACCTGTCCATCTATCTTCCGCTGGTGGGCGCCCTCGTTTCCAGATCGTTTCAAGCTTATTCGTTCCTTGCCAATTCGATCCGCCATTTCGAGGAGCCGTCCAAAGTCGCGGAGATGCTCAAGCAGGCCGGTTTCGCTTCCGCGGACTGTTCTTCCTACACGGGCGGTATCGCCACACTGATCCGGGCTAAGAAACCGTGAGCGCCGAGGCCAAACTCGCGTCTCTCAAACTCGAACTGCCTGAGGTTCCTCAACCGGTGGGGTCCTACACCTCCCTTTTGGTAACCGGCGGATTTGTTTTTCTGAGCGGGCTTTTGCCGCGCCGGGGAGCCGAAGTCGTCTACCGCGGCAAGGCGGGAGCGGACCTTTCGCTGGAAGACGCCTCCTCCGCCGCGCGACTTTGCGCTTTGAACGCATTGGCCGTGATCCGTCACGGGTTCGGAACGCTGGACCGGGTGGAAAGAATTGTGCGGTTGACCGGATACGTGCAATCGCACCCGCAATTTTTCGATCATCCGCGGGTCCTGAACGGGGCCTCCGACCTTCTGCGGGAAGTTTTCGGGGAAGCCGGGATTCATGTCCGTTCCGCTGTCGGCGTGGCCAGCCTCCCCGCCAACGCGGCTTGCGAAATCGAGCTCACGCTGAAAGTCCGGTAGGAGCATGAAGCGGCTAAAGGTCGTTTTGATCGCCGCGGCGGTCCTTATTTTGAGCGCCCTTCTCGCCCCCTGGATCCATTCCTTCGCCCCCTTCAAATTTGAGAGGATTTTGAGCCGGCTGGTGATGGTGTCCTCGCTGGCCGCGGTCGTCCTGTTCGTTCGGTTACGCCGGGCGGACATCGAGGGGTGGGGGCTGGCGCCGGGCCGGTGGTCGTGGAAACGCTTGTGGGCCGGCTTCGCCGCCGGCAGCGCCACTCTGGGCCTGTTGACGCTGGCCGAATTGCCGCTCGGCGGCCGGACCGTTGATCTCAATTTGCCGGTGTGGTGGAAATTGCTCTACAAGCCTTGGGAATATTTGGCCTCCGCTTTTCTCATCGCTTTGATCGAAGAGACCTTCTTCCGGGGTTTCGTTTACCAGTCCGCGCGCCGGCGCTGGCCCGCGGCCGCGAGCCTTTTCGTCACCAATTTTTTTTACGCCGCCGTTCATTTTTTCAAGGGCGGCCATTATCCAGTTCCGGCCGAGCCCACCGCGGCCGACTCTTTCAAAATCATGCTCCATCTGGGCGATGCCTTTTTGAAACCGGCGGAAATTGCGCCCAGTTTTTTGGGACTTTTTTTGTTCGGTTTGATCCTGTCCTATGCTTATTTCAAGACGGGATCCCTGGCCCTTTCCATAGGTTTGCACGCCGGCTGCGTTTTTTTTCTTAAAATGGACAATTGGTTCATTGCCAGCGTGCCGGGCGCCTCCCCTTTGGTATTCGGCGACAAAAACCTGTATAGCGGGGTATTGGGTTGGCTTTTTTTGGGGCTCCTCTTTGGGGCGCTTCGGGCCGTTCTGGGAAATGGCGTAACTCATTCCAAGGACACAGCTTAGCCTGCTCCCATTTTCCTCCTTCGAATTCCCCGGTCAAATTGACGCTCCCGGATCCGTCAGGTAGACTTTAATATCGAGTGAAATTGTTTTAGTATCAAGGAGGTTGTACGCTTTTGTTTAAAAACGAAAAAGTTTGCTTCATTTTGATCGTGGCTGTATTCGCGTTTGCCAGCCCGAATATCTCGATTCACGCGGAAGAGGCGCAAATCGCGGGACAGCAGCAAGAGGCCCGTTTCGATTCCAACCAGACGCTTGCCTATATCGGCGAACTGATAGGGCTCGAGGGGAATGCTTCGCAAAGGGCCGAAGTCATGAGGGAGCAATACAGCGGCGCCAGCCAAATGGGCATGACCACCACCAGCGAGGAAGTTGCGAATGTTCTGGCCGAAGTCTTGTTGGGGGATGCGTCAGATCAGGGAACCGAGATTCTCTTGCAGCGCGGAATCACTTTGCCCGACCGGGGACAAGATGCCCTCGAAGGAACCATTCGCGAAATCCCGTTTCAGCGCGTTTATGGCACCAATGACGGCGAGCCCGTGGTGCCTCCCAATGTCATCGAAGAGTCGCCCGACTATTTGACGCGAGACCTGGGGTCTTTTCGCGCGAACCAAATCGACGAGCCGAACTTTGAGTTCTCTGAGGACCGGGAACTCGTGCAGCAGCTGTCCTTGGAAGCCGTGACGGTCGCGGCGATCGAGGCGAAAACGGCTAATGAAGAAGCCAAAAACGCGGCGGAAAAAGCGGCCGCCAATCCCAACGATACGGAAGCAAAAGCCAAGGCCGCAGAGACCGCTGAAAAGGCAAAGCAGGCCACGGAAACCGTGAAGGAGAAAACGAACGAGGCGGTGAAAAACGGCGCCCCTCCGAAGGCGATCGTCGCGGCGGTAGAAAAAGTTGCCCCTCCGGAGGTCGTAAGAACGGTTACAGAAGTTTTGACAGAAACTCCCGCGGCGAAGGAACCGGAGGCGAATAAGCCTGACCCGGTCCAGAACCCGGCACCCGCTCCGGCAGAACCGGCACCGACAACCCCCGATCCGGTGGCCCCGCCGAAGGTGGACCAAGACGATCCGGACCCCGACGATACATTGACCGACATCGCGGACGGTCCGACGGTCAGCGCTGCTTGAACTCTAGTCCTTCCGCTTGTCCATCACGAATGAACTTCCCTGAATGGACTTCGATTTCTCTTTCAACTCCGGCATGATGTTGGTGATCTCGGTATAGCTTCCGAGCACGCGATGCTCGTTCGTGACGCCGGCCAGCGAAATCGACATCAGCTGAAACTTGCAGATCACGCCTTGACGGTTCTTGGCGATGATATAGCCGCGCGCCCGGTCTTCCTCGGAATAAAGCTTGGGCATTTCCTCGTCGAACCTCTTGATGAAATAGGACGCGAGCTCGTTCACTCGTTGCGGCGTGGTGACGAGGACGAAGTCGTCGCCTCCTTCGTGGCCCAGGAAATCGTCGGGACCGCCGGCTTGGGCGATGGCTTCCTTGAAAATGTCCGCTGTCTTTTGGATGGCCTTGTCGCCCTCCCCCAGGCCGTATTTGTCGTTGAAGGCCTTGAAATTGTCCAGGTCGGAATGGACGATGACGAATTTGCGCCCTTCGCGCAGGCGGGTCTCGACCTCTTCACGGATGGCCACGTTACCGGGAAGCTTGGTGAGCGGATTGGCGCTTTCGGCGCGGGCCTTCATCTTCACCAAGGCGTGGGTCATGTCGTTGAACGTCTCGCCGAGTTCCTGGATCTCGTCGCCGGTTTGGATGTCCACGCGCAATTCCAGTTTCCCTCCGGCGATTTCTTTCGTGGCCCGGTTCAGGACTTTGATGGGATTGATGATCGATTTGGAAAGCGCCATGCCCAGAAGGGCGTTGATCCCGATGACGGCGAGGATCATGAAAGTCACGGGGACATATACCTGCCGCAGGGCCTCCTGCATGTTCCCGAGAGAGAAGCTGGTCTTGGCCAGATATTTCAACCGGCCGCCGCCGGTGAGCAGGGGAATGTAAAGATCGATGGTGTTGGTTTCCTTGTTGAGAAGGGGATAGAACCACTTGTCGATCGCCTCTTTGGAAAAAACGGTTTCAATCATGTGGCGGTCGGAGAGCGTGAAATTAGATGGCGCGCTGTCATCCGTGGAGGCTATTTTTCGCTGCTTGAGATTGATGATCCAGCCTTTGTCGATGATCTTTTCGTCTTTCAGAGAGTAAAGCGTTTCTTTGAGCGCGGGTTCGACGTGCTTGCGGCTGCCGGCTTGTTCAATGGCCCCCTCCAGCTTATCTTTCATGATGGCGGCTGCCAGGCGGGCCCGGTACGAATTATAGGACGTGATGGTGCTGAGCTGATTGCGCACTTGGATTGTCGTGAACGCCGATATCATGAGAAAGGACAGAAAGATCATGAGGACGGCGATACGTTTGGAAAGGGAATGGCTTTTGCGGTGCGAGCGAGTCACTGACTAACCCCGATTTGCGGTTATTAGTCCTTCAGTTTAAATGCCTTAAGGCATTTATCAATGTGCCGTAAATCTTAGAGATAAATATATAGATATGCCAAAGCGTACCCGAAACAATTTACTCAGCGGGAAAGAGGGATTCTCTCTATATGTCAGTTTGGGAACGCTGTTTATAAGCTTAATCATTATATTTGCATTTTTTATGGCATACAATAGGTTTTTGGTCGACCGGGCCATCGGAGATCTGGAGCAGTCTCTGACTCAAGTAGCTTCCGCCCAAAACGTGGGAGACATGAAGACGCTCAAATTCTTTCTGGACGATCTGCTGGTCAATGAATTGTCCGAAAAGGACATGGACACCCAGCGCGTGAGCGGACTGGAGTTTTCCAAGGATATCGCGGCCGAGGCCAAGGACTTGCGCCAGATAAAGGACGTCAAATTCCTCCTTGAAAACGTGCTCCACGACCGTGCCCGGGAGCGCCCGGCCTGGATGCGCGCCATGGATCAAGCTTTGTCCGTGGTGAAGGGGTGGTTTGGCTTGGGCGGCAAATTCACGGCGCCGAAACCGTTGATGCGGAACGGCAGGGAGATGACGAAGCGTGAGAAGAAACTATACCGGGACGCCAAAGCCGCGGAGGAACGCTGGGAACTGATGAAAGCCGTCCGCGCTTATGAAAAACTTTTGCCTCAAATTGCGGGCGCCAAAGACCGGGTGGATGTGCAATTGGACTTGGGCTACTCGTACGCCAAGCTCGGACAATACGAGAAAGCGCGCTCCGTGTTTTACGGGATCAAACAGCGTTATTTGGGGTCCCGGGACGAGGACGTGGCGGATGCCATGATCCGGAGGGTCGCCCAATTCGAGGCCTTGGCCCAGCAAAAAGAGGCCCTCCTCGCAAAAATCAGCGCGGCGGCCGAACCGGCGGATCTTCTGGACCTGTATCTGGAACTCGGCATGGCGCAATACAAGGCCTTCCAGTTAGAGGCAGCCGAGCAGTCCTTCAAGAGCGCCGCCGCCGTCAATCCGGACAGCCCTCTGGCCCTCAAGGCGCTTTTCTATTTTGCCATGACCCTGAAATTCCACGGCAAGCTCCAGGAAGCCGCCGAGGTCTTCGAAAAAATCATCGAGCGCTCCGCCAAGAGCAATTACGCCGTCTCGAGCAAATACCAGCTGGCCGAAATCCACCGCCGGGCCGGGGATTTTGAAAAGGCCGCGCAGGCATTCAGCGAATTGGCCACCCAATTCTCGGAAGAACCCATCGCGCCCCTTTCGAAATTCCGTTCGGGTTACGTGTATTTCTACGACTTGGGGGATCCCGTGCGGGCGGCCGACGCTTTTCAGGAATTGAAAAATTCCTTTTCGGACACGCAGCTGGCGTCCTATTCCACGAACGAAATGGACCCGTACGTCCGGAGCACGGTGCGGGATTTCGCCTTCATCCTGATTCAGAAGGGCCTTTACGAGGACGCCCGGCGCGCGTTTGAAGAGGCGCTCCAGCAGAATCCGAAGGACGTCTGGTGTTACAGCGGTTTGGCGACGGCCCTGGCGTTTCTGGGCGAAAAGCAGGCCTCTCTCAACCTGGCCATGGAGGCGCTGGAAATGGGCGCGGACGAGTACACCATTGCCGCGATGGGATACGTCTACGAAATCAACAACGATTACCTGAAGGCCATTCAATTCTACGAAAAGGCACTCGAGCTCAAAGGGGACTACCCCTCGGTGCTCTACAACCTTGGGCGGCTCTACGAATTCGCCGGCCGCTTCCCCGAGGCCGTCAAGAAGTACGAGCAGGTGCTGAGCATTGCCAAGTCGAAGCAGGGACATGCCGAGGTCTACATCAATTTGGGGCACGCGCACTGGTTCCAGGGGAAATTTCTCGATGCGGCCGAGAATTTCAAGAAAGCGGTGAAACTCGATCCGGATTCGGCGATCGCCCGTTACAACCTGGCGGCGGTCTATCAAGTGCAAAAGAAGGACGACCTGGCGAAAGTCGAACTGCGGGAAGTCCTCAAGATCGATCCCGGTTTCAAGCAGGCCGAAAAGGCCCTCAAGCTTCTGGAGAAGAGAAGATGAAGCGTCTGACCTGCCTGGGGGCCATGGCGCTTGCGGTTTGGTTTCTCTTCCCGGTGCGCGCGCAGGGCGCGGAGCGGATCGGCGAGGAGAAGTTTCTGCGGGTGGAAAGGATTTCGCAAGAGGGCGGCCTCGAGCGGCGGGCGTACAAGACCCTGATCCGGCAGGAGGAATACCAGCGCCTCAAGGGCACGGAGCGCGCGGCGAGGATCGAGGCGTTGAAGCTTCAGCTGGCCAAAAAGAAAAGAAAGAGGTTCTCGCAGCTGCTGAGATATCAGACCTTTTACAGCAGCAATTATTTTCACCGGCCTAAATTGCAGGAGGAAGAGACGACCGTCATTCACGTCATCCCCCAGACCAAGGTGGATTTGGGCGGCGACCGCGTGGTGGCTCAAGTGCGCTACAGCCCCGCCGTGGAAGTCCCCCTCCGTTTCAAAGAAAATCTGGTGACTCGTTTTTATCAAAACTTTGATTCCAACCTGGACTTGCCCGTCGGCAAGAGGACCTATTTGAGAGGGTATTACGGCATGTTTCGGGGCAACGACCGGGCCACGTCGGAGACGACCAATTTCTCGCTCCGGACGGAATACCATGTGACCGACGAAATCGAATACTATCTCAGCAAGAAGACTTCCGTGGCGTTCGAGCACACGTGGGACGAGCGTCACTTCACGGAGGAAATCAATGACGGGGGAGAAACCCGCGAGCATTGGTTCCTGCCCCGGTTCATCTATCACCTGAGCCCGAGAACTTCGGTCTTTCTGCAGACGGGCATGGGAGAAACCTCGGGAGGGAATGGCCAGTCGGATGCCACGAATCTTAGGTTGACCGCCGGATTGAGCGGCCGGATCACTCAGAAATCCGCCGCTTTCGTCAATTTTGGCGTGCTCCGGAAAAATCTGAGCGAGAACCCGCCCTTCGTCGACGATTATACCGGGCCCTTCTTGGAAATGATTTACGTTTACACTCCCGGCAAGAAATTTGTGAAGGAAGTGCGCATCATCGGCGGTTCTAGCACGGAACAATCATTTGCCGGCGACAGCCCTTTCTTCGGGGCCCAGAAATTAAACTTCATGACGACCCACCAATTGTGGCGAAAGTTGCTGATGCGGCTCGGGCTCGGGGTCGGGATGAACAAATATCCCTCCAAGCAGACGGGCGGCGGCGAGGCGGGGGAAAACCGGCAGCGGGAGGATCTTTTTTTAAGATCGGGGATCGCTTTCCAGTATAATTTGAGAAAGAATATCACGATCATCCTGGCCAATAATTTCTCCGCCCGGGATTCGACTCAGAAGAGGAACAAATGGAAGGAAAACGTCATTTCCGCCGAGATGGTGGTGGGGTTCGAAAAATGAACCGCTGGGCGGCCGCCTTCGGATTGATTTGCCTGAGCCTGCTTTGCGCCTGCGCGACGGGTTTGTCCCCGCTTTCCGAACCCGCGCTGGAGGACGTCGCGCCCGAAAAGCAGGATTACCGGATCAACCCCAAGGACATCCTCGAAATCAAAATTTATCCGGACGAGGAATTGAACCGCGAAGTCGCGGTCAGCCCGCGCGGCACCGTCAATTTCCCGCTCCTGGGCGAGATCCAGGTGGCGGGACTGACCGTGACCAGCGCGGAGAAAAAGATGACGGCCCTCCTCGAGAAGGATTACCTCGTCTATCCCCAGGTCCACATCCGCGTCCAGCAGTTCCACACCATGACGGTTTCCATCCTGGGCGAGGTCAATCGTCCCGGCCCGTACAACCTGGAATCGGAAGACGGCGAGACGACGCTCCTGGAGGCCATCGCGATGGCGGGCGGGTTTTCCAATATCGCGAATATCAAGAAGATCAAAATCATCCGCATCGAAGGCGGGCAGAAAAAAAGTTATCGCGTCAACGCCGAAGACATCATCCACGGCAAGAAAAGCGACGTCACTCTCCAGGCCAACGATATCGTGGTCGTAGAACAGAGCTGGTTTTGAGCATGGACGCAGACCGTTTCCAATACGTGGAAGAAGAAATTGAAATACGCCATTATCTCAACCTGCTTCGCCGGCATTACAAAGCGGCGCTGAGCACGGTCATCATCAGCGTGTCTCTCGCCGCCATCTATGCCTTCAAACTTCCGAATATTTATCAGGCGGAGACCCAGATCATGGTCCAGAAGGAGGCGGAGCCGACGCCGTATACGGAGTTGAAGGACCCGACGCCGCCCTATTTGGAAAACGTCTATTTCAATACTCAGATCGAGGTCCTGAAGAGCAGCGATCTCTTGGGCAAGGCCATCAGGGACGGGCAATTGCTCGAACCGTTGGCGCTGGCGGGAAAGATCAAGCCGCGCAAGGACGTCCCGGCCGAGAAGCAGGTCGAAGCTGCCGTGAATGTCTTAAGGCTGGGTCTGGCAATCGACAAAATCAGGGACACGCGCATCTTGATCCTTCGTTACAAGAGCACCAACGCGATCCTGGCCAAAGAGGTCGTGAACGCCGTCGCCCGCGCCTACATCCGGCAGAACGTGGAAGAAAAACTTTATATCCCGAAGGAGCTCCTGCAGTTCTTTCCCGAAGACGCGGAAAAGATCCAGGTCGAGACCCCTTACGGACAGCTGCAAAAAGTTTCCCAGGAGGACATCGCCAAGACCCTTCCTTCCGTCGTGAACGATCCGTTGATCCGCCAATTACAGTCCAAGGCCGCCGAAGCCGAGTCCCAGCTGGGGAAATTGCGCGAGACGTTCAAAGAGAAACACCCCAAGGTGGTGGAGGCCAAGTCCACCTTGAAGTTCATCAAGGACCGGATCAAGACCGAGACCGAGAACATCGTCCGCAATCTGAAGACCACGCTTGCCAGCCAGCTGCAAGTCAGCAACGTCCGGATTTTAAAACAGGCGGAGGTCCCCCAGATGCCCGTCGGTCCGAACCGGCTGCGAATCCTGCTGATCGCGGCGCTGGGGTCGGCGGCGGCTTTCTTGGGCCTCATCTTCACGCTGGATTTTCTGGACGACTCGATCAAGAGCCAGGAAGACATCGAAAAGTTCGTCCAATTGCCTTTTCTCGGCAACGTCCCCATCGTGAAGGAGAAGATTAAGGACATCCATCAAAAGGCCTTTTTTGTCCATTACAATCCCCTTTCCGACGTCGCCGAATCCTTCCGTTTCGTCAAGATCGCCCTGAATTTCTCCGGCGCGCCGGGAGCGCTGAAATGTTTGGTCATCACCAGCGCCGTTCCCTCCGAGGGCAAGAGCATGTTCTCGACCAATTTGATCTCATCCTTTTTGAGGGACGGGGAAAGAGTTCTGCTCGTGGACGCGGACTTGAGGCACCCGACAGTGCACTTGTTCACCAACACGGACAATCTGAAAGGGTTGAGCAATTTTCTGTCCAGCAACATGGAATTTGACGAGGTCCTTCAGAAAACCAATATCCCGCAATTGGATGTGATTCCGGCGGGACTGCTTTCCCCCAATCCCACGGAGTTGTTTGCTTCATACCGGATGGAGGCCTTCATCCGTGAGGCCAAGGCGCGTTACGAGCACATCATCATCGATTCCCCTCCCATCATCGGACTCGCGGACAGCCTGGTCATCGGGACCAAATGCGACGGGGCCATCCTCTTGATCCAAGCCCGGCACGTCAGCCGGAATCTCATCAAGAAGGCCAAGCAGCGCCTGCTGGAAACCGGCATCAAGGTGCTGGGCGTGATCCTGAACAAGGTGGATTTGGAAAGGGAAGACCCGGCGTACCGGTATTTCGCTCAAGGGTATTATCACTATTACGGCAAAAAGAAAGACAGCGCGGCAGGGCCGGAAACCGGGTCCACAAGCGGATGATCAAGGGCGTATTTGAAGGGGGCTCACGGGCGGTCCTTTATTTCTTGATCGTATTTTCACCCCTGGCCTTGGCCTCCAACCGGCCGCTCCCCATCGCCGGCATCCAGGCCCTGACCCTCTTGGGGATCGCCGCGGCATTCCTCCGGGACGTTTATTTCCGCCGGGCCTTCACCTGGAGGGCCTGCCCGCTGAATCCCCTCTTCGCCGCCTTTGCCGGGCTGGTTTTGATCCAGGTGCTGCTCCCCCAGGAAATCGCCGGGATCCATCCCTCGCTTTACCGCCGGGCGACCTGGGAGGCGCTGTTCAAAATTCTGACTTACCTCTATATCTTCTGGCTGACTTTGTCCGCGTTTGACAATGAAAAGCAAATTTCCACTTTGATCCGGATCACGTTCGTGGTGGGGCTGGCCACGTCCCTCGTCGGGATCGTGCAAAAGATTTCGGGCGCCGAAAAAGTGCTCTGGTTTTATCAGCTCAAAGTGGACGGCTCGCCTTACACCGGCTTTTTCTCGACCTTCGTGAATGCCAACCATTTCGCGACGTTTATCGGCCTGGTGGTCTTCCTGCTGATGGGGAGGTTCCTGTACCTCAACGTTCGTTACGCCTCCGGCAAGTCCAAAAGGCACACGGAAGAGAAGATCCTGCTTCTTTTTGTCCTGGCGGTTTCAAGCGCGGCACTGTTTTTGTCCCTGTCCCGCGGGGGCGCGTTGATCTTCGTATTTTCGATGTTGCTGTTTTATTGCTGGATCCTGGTGGAAAAGAGGAAAAAAAACACGGGGCTGCTGCTGCTCGTGTTCTTCGCCGCGACGGGGTCCCTGCTTTTCTGGGTAGGGACCGAGAACCTCATGACGGAACTTTCGAGCCTCTTGGACCCTTCTCAGGACGTCGGTTCGAGAGTCTTCGTCTGGAAATCGGCCTGGAAGGGGCTCTTCCTCCCTCATCCTGTGCTGGGCACGGGACTGGGTACTTTTCAATATGTGTTTCCGGCAGTCAAAGACGAGGTCCTCTTCGGGTTTTGGAAGCACGCGCACAACGATTGGCTGGAGCTGTTGCTGGAGACTGGCGTGGCAGGGGCGGCTTTGGCGGTTCTGGCGACTTTGATATTTGTTTTTCTGGTCCGGCCGCTCCGTTTTGACGAAGAGGATGTCTACGCCAAGTACAACGGATCGGCTGCCATCGCCGCCGTCTTCTTCGTTCTGGCCATGAGCGTTTATGATTTTCCTCTCAAGACCACCGCGTGCGCCATTTACTTCACCGTCACGGCGGCCTTGGCCGTAAAATTCCGGCAATTCCGGGACGCCCGTTTGGGACTCGGGCGCGTGAGAACGGTTCCCATGCATTCCAGGGGCAGGCGGCTTCTTGCCACCGCCCTGTTCCTCGCGCTCTTCGGCGTTTTCGCGGCGGGGATGGCCCGTCCTTACCTGGCACAATGGATGGTGCGGCGCGGCGGGAAGGATTCGGTCGCGCATCTCGAGAAGGCGATTGCCTTGGACCCTTTGAACGCGGATTATCATTTTTGGCTGGGGCTCGCGCTGGGCAATTCGGCCTTTTATTCATCACACCGTTATGATTCGGTGAAAATGAAGCAGGCCTTCCGCTCTCTGGAAAAGGCCCTCGCGCTGAATCCCAGCTCGGCCAAATACGACTACGGCTTCTGCTACCTGGCGCAAAAATTGGGAGACGTCGAGCTGGCGGAAAAATATTTCGCGAGCACGCTGGCCAAGTCCCCGGGCAATCCTTTTTTCCAGATTTATTTCGCCATCTTCTGTTTCAACCAGGCCATGACCCAGCAAGTCCTCTACGGCACGGACATCACCACCCTCGATTATTTCAAAAAGGGCCTGGAGGCGTACCGGCAAGCGAAGAAACTCATGCCCTACATCACGCTGTATGACTACAAAAACTCCGTCGCCGGATACGACCGCTTGAACCGATTGTTTCATGAACTTGGCTATATCCGCCCCGACGTCTTGCTTTGAGCGGTCATAAGTGATATAGTGAAACTGATTTCACAACTCGATCCGCGCTCCAACGCAAGGCACACCAATGATTTACGCTGATAATAACGCCACCACCCCGGTTTCTCCCGAAGTCCTGCGGGCCATGGAGCCCTATTGGGCGGAATCTTATGGGAACCCCTCCAGTCTTCATCCTTTGGGAGACCGTGCGCGCAAAGCCATCGGAGCCGCCCGCGAAGCTGTGGCAGCTTTTTTGGGGGCCAAACACGAATCTGAAATCGTTTTCACCAGCGGGGGCACCGAAAGCAATAATTTGGCCCTTCAAGGGGTGCTGAAGGCGCGGCCCGAAAAGCGCCATCTCATCACGACTTCAGTCGAGCATCCGTCGGTGCGGAATGTCTTCTCCAAATTGGCCGCCCAGGGCTATCGCGTCACCTCCCTGGAGGTGAATGAAGCCGGGATCCTGAACGTCGAACAACTCAAAAATGAGCTGTCCGAAGACACGGCCCTGGTTTCGGTCATGGCCGCCAACAACGAGACGGGAGTGCTCTTTCCGGTCGAGCGCATCGCCGGCTGGGTCAAACAGGCGGGCGCCTATTTTCATGTGGATGCCGTGCAGATCGCCGGAAAGATCAGTTTCCGCGTGGCGGAGACGCTCATTGATTTTTTATCCATCTCCGGTCATAAATTTCACGCCCCGAAGGGAATCGGCGCCCTGTATGTGCGCAAGGGGGTCCCGCTGGAGCCTTTCCTTTACGGAGGCTCGCAGGAAGGGAACCGGAGGGCGGGGACGGAAAACGTGGCTGCCATCGCCGGTCTGGCGGAGGCCTGCCGCAGCGCGTCCGAAGGCCTGGAAGAGCGGTGCCGGAAGATTGCGGCGCTTCGGGACCGGTTCGATGAAGGAATTTTAAAGACCGTGCCCGACGCCTGGCGGAACGGCGGGGCCGAGAACCGCGTCGCCAACACCACGAGCATCAGTTTCGGCGGACTGGATTCCGAGTCCGTCCTGCTCGGTTTGGGTGAAGAAGGGATTTGCGCCTCGAGCGGTTCGGCCTGCCGGACCGGATCGGTGCAGTTGTCTCACGTGCTTTTGGCCATGGGATTTTCCGAAGAGCGGGTCCGCGGCGCCGTCCGTTTCAGTTTCGGCCGGTTCAACACGGCCGCGGAGATCGACGAAATGCTCGCGAAGATTCCGCCTCTGATTCAGCGGTTGCGCATCATCCAAAATTCCGGAGTCTCAAAATGAAAATTTCCGAACAAGCGGTCGTGGACGCCTTGAGAACAGTCGAGGACCCGGACTTGCGCCGGGATTTGGTTTCCCTGGGCCTCGTCAAGGACCTGAAAATCGAAGGCGACAAGGTTTCGCTCACGATCGAGCTGACCACTCCCGCCTGCCCGTTGAAAGAGAAAATCAAGAAGGACACCGAAGACGCTTTGCGCGCCGTGCCCGGCGTGGCCCGCGTTGAAATCGGGATGACGGCCAAAGTGCGGTCTTCGTTGAGCGGCGGCCAGGAGCGGTTTGCCGGCATCCGGAACATCGTCGCGGTCGCGAGCGGCAAAGGCGGGGTCGGAAAAAGCACCCTGAGCGTGAACCTGGCGGTGGCGCTCGCGCGGACGGGCGCGCGCGTCGGCCTGATGGACGCGGACATCTACGGCCCGAACATTCCCCTGATGGTCGGCCTGTCGGCGAAACCCAAGACGGACGGTAAAAAAATAATTCCGCCGGAAAATTACGGCATCAAGGTTATTTCCATGGGATTTTTGGTCCCGGAGGACCAGGCCGTGATTTGGCGCGGTCCGATGCTTCACGGAGCGATCCAGCAATTCCTGGGCGACGTGGCCTGGGGCGAGCTCGATTATTTGCTGGTGGACCTGCCGCCGGGAACGGGAGACGTCCAACTCAGCCTGTCGCAGACCGTCCCGATGACCGGCGCCCTCATGGTGACCACTCCCCAGGCGGTCAGTCTCCAGGACGTCCGCAAAGGGATCGCCATGTTTCAGAAGGTGCGGGTCCCCATTCTCGGCCTGGTCGAGAACATGAGTTATTTCATTTGCCCCCATTGCTCCGACCGGACGGAAATCTTCAGCCATGGCGGCGGCAAAAGGGCAGCCGAATCGCTGGGGATCCCTTTCCTCGGCGAACTGCCCCTCGATCCGGCGGTCCGGGAGGGCGGGGACGCGGGAAAACCGGTCGTGGCGGCCGATCCGGCGTCTCCGGTGGCCGTCAAATTCCTTGAAATCGCCGAGTCTTTGGCTCAACAAATCAGCATTATTCACTATTCCCGGCCTGATTTTTCGGCGCTGTCCATTTGAATCGGGTATACTTCGAAAGGATATTCTATGGAAAAGCTGGCAGCTAATTCCAAAATAGAAGAACTGGTGAAGAGTCTGCTCGTTCATCTCGGCGAACAACCCGAGAGAGAGGGGCTGGAAAAAACTCCCAAACGCGTGGCGGCTTCACTCAAATACCTGACCAGCGGTTACGGAAGAGATCCTCATCAGATTTTGAACGCCGCGGTGTTCGACGAGAAATACGACGAGATGGTCGTGCTGACGGACATCGAAGTGTTCAGCCTTTGCGAGCATCATCTGCTTCCTTTTTACGGCAAGTGCCACGTCGCTTACATCCCTGAGGGAAAGGTGATCGGATTGAGCAAGATCCCGCGCCTGGTGGACGTGTTTGCGAGGCGCCTTCAGGTCCAGGAAAGACTGACCAGCCAGGTCGCGGAGTGCCTCATGGACGTCCTGAAGCCGCAAGGCGTCGGCGTGGTGATCGAGGCCCTCCACTTGTGCATGGCGATGCGCGGCGTCGAAAAGAACAACGCGGTATGCCTCACCAGTTCTATGCTCGGTGTCTTTCGTTCGGATCAGCGTTCCAGGCAGGAATTTCTCAGCCTGATCAGCCACAAAAAATAGCGCAAAAAGGAGAACACACCATGGGTGAATTTGAAAAGATCGCCGACGAGACGCCTTATGAAGGGGAAGAAAGAAGGGAATTCCTGCGGCTGGCCTATGAATCTCCCTTGAGATTTTCCGTCTGCCGGAAGGGATTGTTGAAAGAGCTGCAAATCGGGGTCTCCAAGAACGTGAGCCAGAGCGGCATGCTGTTCAACGCAAAATCGTCTCCCGCACCGGACTCCATCATCTTGATCGAAACGGACCTCAAGACGCTGGCTAATTGTATCGAGGTGGAAGACGCCCTGGTGGAATTGAACGGCCGGATCATGGGGAAGGTGATCCGCGTCGTCGAGACCGACAAGTCCCTATTTGAAGTCGCCGTCCAATTTATCCGGGTCGGGGAAGAGAACGAGAAAGACATCGCGAGCGCGATGCAGACCGCGCTCGGTCAGCCCGCCTGAGCTTTTTCGAGGGCCTCGATCTTTTTTGCCAGCTCCCGCAGCTGCTTGAGCGCGCCGGACAGGAATGGCTGGGAAGCCAAGAGTCTTTTTTCCACGTCATACGGCCTGGCCGGCGAACCGAAGAAAATCTGACGCGGGGGAATCTTCTTCTTGGAAGGAAGCCCCGCCTGCGCGCCCAAAATCGCCCCGTCTCCCACCTCGCAATGGTCCGCGATGCCGACTTGCCCGGCCAAGATCACGTAGCTGCCGATCTTCGAACTTCCCGAGATGCCGACTTGGGAAGAGGCCACCGAATGCGCGCCGATCTCCACGTTGTGCGCGACTTGCACCAAATTGTCCAGTTTGACGCCCCGGCGGATCACGGTCGAGCCCATCGTGGCGCGGTCGATGGACACGTTGGATCCAATTTCAACGTCGTCTTCGATCACCACGTTCCCCACTTGCGGCACTTTGATCTGTTCTTTCCCGCTGAACACGTAACCGAACCCGTCTGAGCCGATCACGCTGCCCGCATGGATGATGACCCGGCTCCCGATTTGGGTTCGGTCATAGATCATGACGTTGGGATGGATGACCGTGTTTTCTCCGATGACCACGTCCGAGTCGAGATAGGCATTCGACCGGACGGTGGAGCCCCGGCCGACCTTCACCCGTTCTCCGATGACTGCGAAAGCCTCCACGGTGACCCCGTCCGAAATCACGGCGGAAGGATGGATAGAGGCCTTTTCGGAAATGCGTCCCCCGTAAGTGCGGGCAGGATGGAAAAAGGCCAACAGGCCGGCCCAGGCCGCTTTGGGGTTGGCGGTCAAAATAAGGGTCTTGGCCTCGGAGACGCTTCCAGGAGGCGCCAAGATACAACTGATGGGTGTGGCTTCCAAATCCTGTATCCGGCCGGTCTCGGTGACGAAGGTGATGCAGTTTTCCAGCGGGGCCTCGATGTTGGTGATGCCCGAAATAGGGAGATTCTCGTTGCCCCGGACCTGGCCCTGGACCAATTCAGCGATTTTTTTTACGGAAACGGTGACCATGTCAGCGCATTATAGAGAGGAGACTTGGGGAAGTCAAACCCGCCGTGCCGGGGGGATCGCTTGATAAATTACGCTCCGGCAAAGATTTACAACTATATCAAGCATTAGCAATCAGACAAAATTGCAACTAATTTTTAAAAATCCATTGTAATTCATAGCATCATCGGCTATGCTTCTATAAAAAATAAGAACAGTTTTTATCAATTTTGAATCAGGGAGGGGGTGACCTATGGCGGATTTTCAGGATGAGAAAGAACCCGTTAAAAAACGGGAACGGACGCAAATCATGACTTTGAAAGAGGTGGCGAAATACCTCGGCCTGCATCCGATCAGCATTTACCGGCTGATCAAGACTTCGGACATTCCGGCCATGAAGATTGGCGGGCAGTGGCGCTTTAAAAAGGAGGTCTTGGATGAATGGCTGGCCAAGCAATCGAACTCCAAGTAAATCTCTGGTATGCGCTGCATACCCGGAGCCGCCACGAAAAACTCGTTCATGAGCTTTTGACCCGCAAGGAGATCGAAAGCTTCCTTCCGCTGAGAAAGATCAAACGGCGCTGGTCCGACCGGATCAAGGAAATCGCCGAGCCCCTGTTTAAAGGTTATGTGTTCGTTCATGCCCCGCTGACCAAGCGCCTCGATGTTCTGCAAACCAAAGGGGTCGTCCGGTACGTCGGATTCGGCGGCGTTCCAGCCGCAGTCCCGGAATCCCAGCTCGACGCGCTCCGCCGGTTCATCGATCACGAAATCGCCGTGGATCCTTTTCCGTACCTCAAAGAAGGGGAAAGGGTGGCCGTCCGTTCCGGCCCGCTCCAGGGAATCCAGGGATTGCTCGTGTGCAAAAAGAACAAATATCGCCTGGTGATCTCCCTCGATCTGATCAATCAATCGGCCTCGGTGGAAATAGACTCTGCCCTCGTCGAGCCCCTCGCTTAATGACCTGCCGCCGTTGGTGCCTCCTGATGGCGTTTGTGATTTTTTCTATGAACGTTCCGGCCCCTGCCTACGAAGGCTGGTTTTCGGAAGAAAGCCGTCACTTCACGGCGTATTTCCGCGATCCATCGGCTCGCGCTGAGGCCGAAGATGTTTTGCGGGCGGCGGAAGTCTTCCGGGACCGTTTGAATCAAAAATGGAAGCCCTTCCGTCCTTGGTCCTTTTGGCGGCAGGGAGGACCCCGATGTTCCATTTATCTGTTCCAAAGCAAGCGGGATTTTTTGGAAACCACCCGGCGTCCTTCCTGGTCGCGCTCGGCCGCGGTGGACGCGGAAGAAAAAATCATCGCCCTTTCGCGCGATTCGCCCACCCTGATGCGGGCGGAACTCCCGCATGAAATCGCGCACCTCTATTTCCGGCAGTGGCTGGGCGTTTCGGGACCGGTGCCTGTGTGGATAGAGGAAGGCGTCGCGTTGGCGGAAGAAGAATTACCCGCGGACAAACTCGACGCCGTACTCGAATCGCGAATCGCCCAGCGCCGGACCATTCCCATGAAAGAACTGCTGGAGCGCACGCGGCTGCAAGATTTGGATCAGAATTCGGTCGCTTTGTTCTATGCGCAAAGCCGTAGTCTTGTGATTTTTCTCACAGAAAGGTTCGGTCCCTCCCGATTCTTGGCGCTGGCCCGTCTCTTGGGCCGGAAAACCCCTCTCACTTCGGCTTGGCAGCAAGCCTTTGACCTGCCCTTTCCGGGTTTCGACGGCCTAGAAGACCAATGGCTAAGTCATTTGGCCCGTTGAAATTCTGACGATCTAAAACCTCCGGTAATTTAGGGTATATTATTT
>JACQVP010000084.1 GCA_016209715.1 Candidatus Omnitrophota bacterium | reverse complement strand
TAACTGTACAGGGCCTCGTCCCCGAAGCTGTCGAAGTAAGTCCTGCCCGTCAGCACGTGCTGGTAGGCCGCCGAAACCGAAGCCACCCAGGCCGCGTTGCGTTCCGCCGCCAGGGGGATGGTGAGCGGCGTGTCGGTGAGTTCGAGGTCGAATTGCTCGCTGAAGTCCCGGAGCGAGGTCTCTTTCCCGGTGGTCGCATTGACCTGGTAATGCATCAGCGTGAAGGATTTCGGCTTCTTGTTCTGGTACTCGAGGATCATCATCACCTTCTCGCCCTTGGGGTCGAAGAACACCTCGGTGGCGAGCTCGTCCTCCGTGTCCCCGGCCTTCGGCTTGAACGCAGCCAGCGAGGTATAAACGTCGGGTTCGCCGACGACCGTGTATTGCCGCATCCGGTCCATGCGCTGGCTCTCGTCCTTCATCGTGGCGGGATTGTCGTTCTGATAGATCATGATCGAAGTGCCCGTCTGGAAGGACTCCGCGACACCGTCCATGTCCCGGTCCCGCTTCACGAAATCGGTCGAATACACCGGCTTCTCCCCTTCTTTATATTTCTCCGCCACCGGCTCGACGTAAATGGGCGGCGCGTCTTTCTTCGCAAAATAAGAAACCGAACTCAACTCATCGTTGCCGGCCTGGATCGCATCGAGGACCTTGGCCCGGGTCCTTTCCTTCAGATTGGTGTCGAAGACCGGCGTGGCCGTGCCGCCGATGTCCACGTTGCCGATCACCTTGAACTGGCTGAGCGAATTCACGATGTTCCGCTCGTCCTTGGGCGTGATCGGATTGTCTTCGCGGTACTCGAACACGCTCAGGTTCTCGAGCCTGCTCTGGTCCTTGACCCCGTCGCCGTTGGTGTCCCGCCCCCGGTACCCGTAGGTGTAAATGGCCTTCTCGCCGAACTCGTCGAAGTGGATGCGGGACTCGCGGTAGAACTTCAGGTCGTTTTCGATCTCGCTCTTGTTGGGTTGCACCCCGCTCCCGGCGGGATCCGTCGGGAACCAGCCCACGCGGTCGGTCCACGCGCCCGGGGTGATGGCGCCGGTGTATTCCTTCACGTTGAACTGGTCCATGTAATTGAGGCGGTCGCCCTCGTCCTCGTCGGTCGCCGGGTCGTCGGACTGATAATTGAACACGCTCACGGCCTCGCGCTCGTTGTCTTTGTAGGAATAATTGAAGACCGGCTTGCGGCCCTTCACGTTGAAGTAGGACTCCGTGTCCTTGACCTCCAGGAATTGGTTTTCGACGCCGTCCAGGTAAGTACGGTACGCGGGCATCCCCCGGTCGGCGGGCCGCTTCGGATCGACGGCGGCCGTGGTGCGCTTGAGGTTGAACGAGCGCACGTAATTGATGCGGTCGATCTCTTTCCCTGCCGCGTTCGTCTGATAGTGGAACACGGTCATGCCGACCCGCTTGCCCTCGTCGTAGGAAATCTGCAGCATGGCGTTCTTGCTGCTCTTGTCAAAATAGATCGTCCCGGAGTGTTCGTCGTTGCCGGTCTCGAGGGCGGTCTTGACGTTGTCGAACGTGCGGGTCTTCGGGTCGTTGAAATTGAGGTCCGGCGATTCCAGCACGAGGTGTTGCTTGATATTGTCCATCATCAGGTCCTCGCGGCGGTAGGTGTCGGTGTTGTCCTCCTGGTAATTGAAGGCGTTCATGCCGGAGAGCCGCGACCGCGTATATTCATGCGAATACATCACCCTCTGGCCGTAGCGGTCGAAGAACGGGATGTTCGTCAGCTCGTCGTTCCCGTTCATGATCGCCTGGTCGATGAGGTTCTCGCGGCGCTGGTCGTAGGCGTCGAAGGCCGGGCTTCCGACATCGACGTTCCCCTTGACCTTGTAGCTCTGGATGCGGTTCATCCAATTGTCCTCGTGCCGCGAGGTGAGCGGATCGTTCGACTGGTACTTGAAAACGGAAAGGTTCTTGAGCTTGTTGTCCTCATAGGCGTAGCTGTACATGGCCTTTTTACCGAATTCATCGAAAAAGACCTTGGATTTCAGATCCTTGGTGCCGGTCGTGAAATCGCCGTTGATATCGTCCGGCAGCGCGCCTTCGTAATCGTTTTGCTGGATGTGCTCCATCCACTTGTCCTCGCGGCGCGGCCCCGGCCGGTCCGTCCAATAGAAGAACTGGCTGACGTTTTCGGGATTGCCGTCCGGATCATGCCCGATCGACCGCATCACCTTGTCGCCCAGGGTGTCAAAATAAACCGTGGAGGTGCGGTTGTTCGCGGCGAAGAAGGCCGGGTCCTCGGCCAGCGGATTTGCGCCCAGACGGAACCGGGTGTAATCGTCGTGCCGGACGCCGTTCAGAGTGGGTACAAATTTCCGGGCCCCTTCAAACGCGAACTGGTCCAGCCGCTTCAGCCATTTGTCCTCGCGGCGCGCGGTCCCCGTATTGTCTTCCCAGTAATTGAATCGCACCAGGTTTTCGCTGCGGCCCGAATTGTCGAATCCGACCGAATACAGGACCTTGTCACCCAGCTTGTCGAAATAGACGTTGCTCGTCATGTCCGAATCCGCGGGCCACACGGCCGCTTCCGGCTCTTCATACTTGCGCGGCACTTCCAGGTAATTGTCAAACTTGGTCGGGCCGCCGTAAGCGTATTGATCCAGGGCCTTCAGGAACTTGTCCTCGCGCCGGGAGGTGGTCGTGTCGTCGTCCCAATAATGGAACACGGTCAAGCTGTCCAGACGCGCTTCGTTGTCGTACCCGAGCGTATAGGCCACCTTGTCGCCCAGGCTTTCGAAGAGGACCTGGGACTGCATGTCCTTCAAGGGATCTCCGATCTTTGGCGTCTGCGGGGCCACCAGGGGGTCGGTCCCAAAATAGGATTCGAGGTCCGGCTGGTCAAAGGCGTACTGGTCAATGCGCTTCAGCCACTTGTCCTCGTGGCGCGGCGTGGCGGTGTCGTCCTCCCAATAGTAGAAGGCGCTCAGGCTCTCCGGGCGGTTTAGCTTGTCGAACCCGATGGAGTTCAGGACCTTGTCGCCTTTGTTGTCGAAGTAGACCTTCGACTGCCAGTCGGTGCCGGTGTAGCGGACCTCGTTTTTCGCGTTGGCCGTGGCCAGGGCCGGGCCGAAATGGGTGTCGAGGGCCGATTCGGCAACGTTGGTGGCCCATTGGTCGATGCGGCGCAGGAACTTGTCTTCGCGCCGGGCGGTGGAAGTGTTGTCGACCCAGTAATAGAAGGCGGACAGGGTCTCGATCTTGCCCTCCTTGTCAAAGCCCAGTGAATTCATCACCTTATCGCCGGTCGCTTCAAAGTACACCACGGACTGGAGGTCGGCCGCGGCGCCCACCGCCGGAATGCCCTCGGCGGGAGGTTGCATCACGCCGGCATTCGTCCTGGGCAGGAACTTGCCCGGGGCGACCTCGTTGCCGAAATAGTTTTTCTCCAGGTCCTGTTCCTTGGTCAGGGTCGCGCTCGGGTCCATCACGGCCCACTGGCGGATCTTGCGCAGGTACTTGTCCTCGCGCCGGGCGGTGGCCGTCTCGTCCTCCCAATAATAGAAGGCGGACATCGTCTCGAGCTTGCCCTTCTTGTCGTAGGCGAGCGAATTCAGGACCTTGTCGCCGCGGACGTCAAAGAACACGATCGATTGCAGGTCGCGCGCGTCGTCTTCGAGCGGGATCCCCTCCACCGGCGGCACGACCAGCCCGGCCTTGTCCTTGGGCAGGAACTTCCCGGGGTCGTCCTCTTTTCCGAAGTAGATTTCCAAGCTTGCCTCGGTGTCCGACGTGGCCCATTGCTTGATCTTGCGGAGAAATTTGTCCTCATGCCGCGCCGTGTTCGTCTGGTCTTCCCAGTAGTAGAACGCACTCAGGGTCTCGATCTTCCCTTCCTTGTCATAACCGAGGGAGTTGAGCACTTTGTCACCGCGGACGTCGAAAAACACGATCGATTGCAGGTCGGAGGCGACGGAGCTGGTCTTCGGCGTGCCCTCGGTCACCGGGACCACCGTGCCCGCCGTGGGCTTGGATTTCCACCCGGCGCCCAGCGGGGTCCCGAAGTAATTCTCCAGTTCGTCTTCCGCCGTGCTGCCCACGGGATTCTTGTAGGCCCACTGCTTGATCTTGCGGAGGTACTTGTCTTCCAGGCGCGCCGTGGCCGTGTCGTCTTCCCAGTAATAGAACGCTGACAGGGTCTCGAGAATGCCCTTCTTGTCATAGCCCAGGGAATTGAGGACTTTGTCACCGCGGACGTCGAAGTACACGACCGACTGGATGTCCGCCGCGACGGAGCTCTGTTTCGGCGTGCCTTCCGCTCCCGTCAGAACGCTTCCCGCGACTGCGTTGGGGCTGTTGGCCGGGCCGAAATAGGTCTCCAGATCGTCCTCCGCCGTGCCGGCCGCCGGGTCCTTGTAGGCCCATTGCTTGATCTTGCGCAGATACTTGTCTTCACGTCTGGCCGTGGCCGTGTCGTCTTCCCAGTAATAGAACGCGGACAAGGTCTCGATCAGGCCTTTCTTGTCGTAGCCGAGGGCGTTCAACACCTTGTCGCCCCGCACGTCGAAGAACACGATGGACTGGAGGTCCGTAGCCACCGAACTTTGTTTGGGCGTGCCTTCCGCTCCGGAGATCACGTCGCCCGCCACAGCGTTCGGGCTGGCGAACGGCCCGTAGTAGTTTTCCAACTCGGCTTCGGCCGTCAGCACCGCGCTCGGGTCTTTGTAGGCCCACTGCTTGATCTTCCGAAGGTATTTGTCTTCACGGCGGGCGGTTGCGGCATTGTCCTCCCAGTAATAGAACGCGGACAAGGTCTCGAGCTTGCCTTTCTTGTCATAGCCCAGGGCGTTCAAAACCTTGTCGCCCCGGACATCGAAGAACACGATGGATTGGAGGTCCGTCGCGACCGTGCTCTCTTTCGGCGTGCCTTCGGCCGGGGGCTCCACCACTCCCGCGTTTGCGGTCGGCAGGAATTTATCCGGCGCAATTTCAGTCCCGAAATAATTCTTCTCCAAGTCCTTTTCAGCCGTCAGCACCGCGCTCGGGTCTTTGTACGCCCACTGTTTGATCTTTCTCAGGTATTTGTCCTCGCGGCGCGCCGTCGTCGCGTTGTCTTCCCAGTAGAAGAAGGCGCTCAGGGTCTCCAATTTCCCTTTCTTGTCATAGCCCAGGGCGTTGAGCACCTTGTCGCCCCGAACGTCGAAAAAGACCACGGATTGAATGTCGGTGGCAACGGCGCTTTCCTTCGGCGTCCCCTCGGCCCCCGTGACCACGCTCCCGGCCACGGCATTCGGATTGTTGAAGGGCCCGTAATACCCTTCGAGCTCGGCCTCGGCGGACACGGTCGCGGACGGGTCCTTGTAGGCCCACTGGCGGATCTTCCGGAGATACTTGTCTTCCTTCCGCGCCGTGGCCTGATTGTCTTCCCAATAATAAAATGCGCTCAGCGTCTCGAGGAGGCCCTTCTTGTCATAGCCCAGGGCATTCAGAACCTTGTCGCCCCGGACGTCGAAGAACACGATCGACTGAATGTCGGTGGGGATCGTGCTTTCTTTCGGAGTGCCTTCTGCGCCCGTGATCACGTCGCCCGCCACGGCATTCGGGCTATTGAAGGGGCCGAAGTAGGTTTCCAGGCCTTGCTCGGCGGTCGATCCGGCCGGGTCTTTCCAGGCCCACTGCTTGATCTTCCGAAGGTATTTGTCCTCGCGGCGCGCCGTCAACGTGTTGTCTTCCCAATAGTAGAACGCGCTCAGCGTTTCGATGAGGCCCTTCTTGTCGAAACCGAGGGCATTCAGCACCTTGTCGCCACGGACATCGAAAAACACGATCGACTGAATGTCGGTCGCGATCGTGCTTTCTTTCGGCGTGCCTTCTGCGCCCGTGATCACGT
>JACQVP010000086.1 GCA_016209715.1 Candidatus Omnitrophota bacterium | reverse complement strand
CCGCCTGCGGGGCCTTGGTGCCGGACCGGACCGTCCAGGCCCGGACCTCCTGTTCGCCCGCGGTGATGACCGTGATCAGGTTGAGCAGCTGGTCGCCCGCCCGGATGAGGGCGTATAGCCCGGGCTCTTCCAATCCCAGCTCCTTCAGGAATTCCTTCTGCTCCGCCTCGGACAATTCGATCAGTTCGGACTCGACCTTGCCGGAAATGACAATCGCCTGCGAGCCCTCCCGCTCGGCAAATTCCCTGACCTTTTGCGCCGCCGGGGCGCCGCCGGGGAGATCGCCTTCGGCGACGTTGGCGCAATAAAGGACGGGCTTGAGGGTCAGGAACGCCAGATCCCGGACCAATTTCTTCTCGTTCTCGCTCAGGCCGAGACGCCGCAAAACCGTTCCCTGCTCGAGGGCCGCGCGCACCTTTTCATAAACCGGCAGCAGTTCCTTGGATTCCTTGTCTCCGGTGCGGGCGAGTTTCTCCGTCTTCTCAAAACGTTTGGAAATGGAGTCGAGGTCTTTCAGACAGAGTTCCGTGTCGATCACTTCGATGTCGCGCACGGGATCCACGCCGCCGGAAACGTGGATGATGTCCGGATCTTCGAAGCAACGGACCACGTGCAGGATGGCCTCGACCTCCTTGATGTGCCCGAGGAATTGATTGCCCAGGCCTTCCCCCTTGGAAGCGCCCGCGACCAGCCCCGCGATGTCGTAAAATTCGATGGTGGTGGGAGTGGTCTTTTCGGGCCGGTACAGCTCGGAGAGCGCGTCCAGCCTGCGGTCGGGCACCGAAACGATGCCCACATTGGGGTCGATGGTGCAGAACGGATAATTGGACGCGGCCGCGTGGGCCTTTGCCAGGGCGTTAAAAATGGTGGATTTGCCGACATTGGGCAGGCCGACGATGCCGCAGCGGAATCCCATCTCAAAGACCTTTCAATTCCAGGCTGACCGGGCAGTGATCGGACCCGAGCACCTCGGAGAGAATGCCGGCGCCCGTGATGTCCGGGACAAGGTCGCCGGTGACGAAGTGGTAATCAATCCGCCATCCGACGTTTCTCTGGCGGGCGAAGGACTTCAGGTCCCACCAGGTGTAACGCTCGGGCTGGGGATCAAATTTGCGGAAGATGTCGACTTGGCCATGCTCGACCCAGCGATCCAACCATTCCCGCTCGACGGGGAGGAACCCGGAGACGTCTTCGTTGGCCTCTGGCCGGGCCAGATCGATCGGCTTGTGCGCCGTGTTGTAATCCCCGGAAATGATCGCGCGCTTCCCCTTCGATTTCAGGGCCTGCACGAATTTCAACGTCTCTTCGTAAAAATCCAATTTGTAACGGAGCCTTTCCTCGCGCGCCTTCCCGTTCGGGAAGTAAATGTTGAGGAGCACAAAAGACGGATATTCGCAAACGAGCACCCGGCCTTCTTCGTCAAAACGCGGGACCCCGAATCCTTGGCGGACCGAAACCGGCTTTTGTTTGGTGAAGACCGCGACGCCGCTGTAGCCTTTTTTGATCGCCGAAGCCCAGAAGACATGGTATCCGGGCGGATTCAGCAGGAAGGCATCGAGCTGGTCGGGATGGGCCTTGGTTTCCTGCACGCACAAGACCTCGGGAGATTCTTTCGCCAGCCAATCGAGAAAGCCCTTCTTCTGGACCGCGCGGATCCCGTTGACGTTCCAAGAAAGAATTTTTTTGGCCATGGCGGTCCGGTCAGGACTGGGCGGACTGAAGCACGGGCGCCACCCGCGCCTCGGCCAGCTCTTGTTTGGCTTCGGTGAGCTCCGCCTCGGCCTCCCGGAGCTTGTTTTCCAATCCCTCGTTCTCGGCCTCCAGCGCGCCGGCCCGTTGCGTCAGCTCTTCGATGGCCCGCGCCGAATCCGCCTGGCTGGCCCGCTTTTGCTCGTCCAATTGCTGGTTCCGTTTGATCAGGCCCTCGATCTGCATTTCCAGGTCGCGAAGCCTGTTCTGGCCGGCCGCGGCCTCCTGCTCCATGCCCGCGACGCGGTTCTGGACAATCGCCAGGTCCGCGAGAACTTTTTGGCGGCTTTGATAGACAATGACGGCCGACACGAGGGCCGCGGCGAACGCGATCCATCCCAACCAGCCGATGAAGGTCATTCCTCTTTGATTCATCTCCATCCTCCCGTTAGCGCGAAACCTCGAGTTTCGAGCTGATTGTCGCCCTCATGCGATTCGTTTCTTGAATTCCGACCAGGGGAATTGCGTCCCGGGGCATTCGGTATTTTTTCCCGGCACGTCCCCATGAGCAACGATGTTCCGGTCAGGAATCCGGTAGTAAGTCTTCAGAGTTTTCACCAGAAACACGAGCGCGTCCATCTGTTTCCTCGAGGGGCGGCCCTCACTGAAATTGCCGACGAGGGAGATGCCGATCCCGTGTTCATTCATTCCGTTCGCGTTGGCGTGGGCGCCGACTTCCTGCTTGACCCAGCGCGGCCCGCTTTCGATCTGACCGTCAATCTTGCCTTCGCTGCCGTTATCGATCAGGAAATGATACCCCAGACCGTTCCAGAAACCGCGGTTGTGGTGCATCCGGTCGATGGTCCGGGCATTGCCCAACTCTGTGGCGGTGTGATGCACCACGATGTGAGTCCACCGCTTGGTCGGGTAAAGCGCGACGACCGAGCGCGGCCCGCGGGAATTCGGGATGAGGAGGCGCTGACCGTTTTTGATCTGATCGGGGTCACCGATGCGATTGGCCTTCAAGATCGCGTCCGCGTCCACGCCATAGGATTTGCCGATTCGCCAGAGCGTCTCCGACGGCCCCACTTCATGATACAAATTCTTGGGAAAAGTGAGAGGAGGTTCCGAGATCACGAAAGAAGGCAAAATGGGACCCGCCGGGGGGACCACGTCAGCGACGGGACCGCGGGCGCAACCCGAAAAATAGGCCAACAGGATCACAAGAAAATAGTGAAACGTCTCGCTCTTGAAGAAATTATGAAGCCGCTGGTTCATGGGCGGGGCTATTATATG
>JACQVP010000083.1 GCA_016209715.1 Candidatus Omnitrophota bacterium | reverse complement strand
GTCAGTCCGAAACCCGTGGCCGCGATGCTCGAAAAATCCTTGTTGTCCGCGTCTTTGACGTGGCCCGGCCCGAGGACCTGATCATAAAAATAATGCGCGGATTTGGATTCGGTCACGTCGAGCAGGCCTTCATCCGACACGGCGGGGCCGGCGTTGGGCGTCAGCGCGGGCTTGGCGTTCGCCAGATACGGCCTTTCCGAAAGGAAAAATTCATCGACGAAGAGGGTGCCGAGGCCGTCGCCCTGAGTGTCTCCCTCCACCAAAATCGTCATGGTGTCCGCCTGGGAAAGCCGCTGGTAGAAAGGAAACGTGAAATCCTGATATTGATCCGTGACTTTGAAGAACAGGACCAGGCTGGCGTGATCGCCGCCTTTGCGCATTTCGATCATCAGCTTGATGGGGAAGCCCGTGGCGGAATCACCGCGTATCCGCAGATTGAGAGTTTTATAAGGCGCCACATTTGCGGCGACGCCGTTGTTTTCAAAAAACAGTCCGGCCAGGGATTGGTTCTTGAGGTCGTAGTTGAAGCGAATCGCGTTCCCGTTTTGGAGCGTGCCGAGCCCGGTCGGGTCCAGCACGATCTGTCGGCTGTTCTGGGACGTCGCCGGATTGCCGTCGATGACGCCCTGGTTCGTGAACACCTTGAGGATGTCGAGCCCCCTCTCCAGGTCCACGTTGATGTTGACCACGTTTGAGAAGCCGGAAGGGATGCCCCCGTTTTCAGGCAAGTCGCTGAAAGCGCGCACGCGGTAGAAGTAATTGCCCGAAGCGTTCACGGTCACCGGTTCCTGGGTGCCGGACGGGAAGAAGGAACGGAGGATATTCCGGAAATCGCTGGAGGCGGATTCTTCGATGTGATAAATCCGGGCGCCGGAGGCCGACTCATCGCTCCAGCGCAGGAGGATTTGGCCGCTGAAATTGGCGATGCCCGGATCGACCAGGACCGGAATCTTGGGGCCGGGCTGGGTGACATCAACGACGGTGATCTTGATCGTTTCCTGGGCGATCAGGTTGCCGTCGCTCACCTGGAACTTGACGAAATATTCGCCCGCCTGCGTGAAGCTCGGCGAGAAAGTGAAGGTGCGGGTATTGGTGTTGAAGCCGGCGTTCGTCGGCATGTCGAGCGCGCTGAACGTCAGGGCATCGCCGTCGGGGTCGGAGCCGGAAAGCGTGACGGTGAGGATCTGCCCTTCGTTCACGGTCTTGTCGCCGATGAGGTCCAGCACCGGCCGGCGATTGATATTGCCGACGGTTATCTTGGACGTCGCGGAAGCCGAAAGGGTGCCGTCCGAGACCGTGAAGGTGAAATCATAAGTCCCGGCCTGGGTAAAGTCGGGGCTGAAAGAGAAATTCACCCGGTTCGGATCATTGGGATCGGGATTGAGGACGGCATGGTCCGGCACGGGAACGGGTCCGGAAATGGAAAACGATAAATTGTCGCCGTCCGGATCTTGGCCCACCAGCGTGAAGGAGACGGTTTCGCCTTCGTTCAGGGCGTGGTCACCCAAGGTGCCGATCGTGGGAGGCCGGTTGGTGGTGACATTGTTCACGGTCACGACCAGGGTGCGGCTGCCCGTCAAGTCACCGTCAGAAGCGCCGAAATTGAGCGTGTACTGGCCGGACTGCGTGAAATCAGGGGTGAATTTGAAAACGGCGGCCCCTCCGCCCTGATCCTGGAAAGTGCTGTTGGCGGGCGGGTTTTCCACGGACATCGTCAGGGTATCGTTTTGGGCCCCTCCCGCGTTGTCGGGATCGGTGGCCGTCAAATTCAGGGTCAGTTCCTGGCCTTCGCTGATCGAATTCGGGCCGGTGACATCGATTGTGGGGGCCGCGTTTTCGCGGATGATGTTCAAGCGGTTGACGGTGACTTTGGAAAGGATGTTTTGCACGGTTCCGCTCGGCCAGCGCACGGAAAATGAGGAAAGGCTGTTCGACCCGCCCAGACCGAACGTCTGGATCAGGGACTCTTTGGTGTTGCTGGCCCCTTCCTTGACGTGGCGAAGCACGCGGCGCGAACCCGACACGAGCTCCAGCCGGGCCCCGGAACCGGACCGGTTGCTGCGCGTCCCCACGGTGCGTATTTGGACGAAGTTATTGGTCCGGGGAGACTCGTTGTGATGGACCGTGAAAGGATTGCCGGCCACGAACAAATCGATCAGGCCGTCCTCATCGTAATCGCCGGCCGCGAATTGGCGCGCGGTCAACGGCAGCGCGGCCCCGGAATCCTGGGTCTTGTCGATGAACTTTCCGGTTCCGTCGTTGGCCAGGAAAATGTTGTTCTCGCCGTTGCGGATGATATAGAGATCGGGAAATCCGTCATTGTTGTAATCGGCGAAATGGGCCCCGCGCGGGTTCAACCCGAGGGAGGGCAGATTGACCTGCGAGACGATGTCCGTGAAGGTGCCGTTTCCGTTGTTCTGATAGAAAAAGCTTGCCGTTCCGGAATCGTTGAGCAGGAACAAGTCGTTGAATCCGTCCTGATTGAAGTCGGCCGCGGCCGCGGCGACACCCCGGCCGGCATCGGCCGTTCCCGAGTTGGTGGATTTCTGGAAGGACCCGTTGCCTTGGTTCACATAGAGGGCATTGGCGCCGAGGTAATTGACGAGGTACAAATCCAGGTCGTCGTCATTGTCGAAATCCGCAAACACGGCGGCACGGTTCTCTTCGCCGGCCGCGAGCTGAATTCCCGCTTGGACGGTCACGTTCTGGAAGGTGCCGTTACCCTGGTTGCGAAAGAGGGCGCTGGGCTGATCGATGTTCACCACGAAGAGATCAAGGAATCCATCGCGGTCGTAATCCGCAAAAATCGCGCCGGCCGAATTGGCCGCCGTGCTGACGCCGGCCTGTGCCGTAACGTCTTGGAAGGTCCCGGTGCCGCTGTTGCGCAAGAGATAGTCGGTGCCGTTGCGCGCGATAAAAACGTCCTGAAAGCCGTCGTTGTCGTAATCGCCGATCGCCGTGACGCCGCCCGCGAACGAATTCCCGAGATTCAAAAGGACCACTTCCCGGAAGGTCCCGTTGCCGTTGTTCACGTAGAGCAGGTAGGAGCCGATGGCGCTCGCCACCAGCAGGTCCATTTTCCCGTCACCGGTCAAATCAGCCGCGGACACGGACTCGGAATTGATCAGTGAGCCGATCCCGAGAGACGCGGTCTTGTCCGTGAAAGTGATGGTGGGAGTCGTCGTGGTCCCGCCTCCGCCGGTTCCGGTGCCGCCTCCTCCGCTGCCGCCGGTATCGGTCGTGGTGCCTCCGGTCGTCCCCGTCCCGCTGGAAGTGGGGAAGAAGGGGGATTGGGTGATCACGCCGTTTCCGATGACCGATCCGCCCGTGCCGCCGCCGCTGCCCGTGCCAGAAGCGCCGGTTCCCGTGCCGGAGACCCCCGGCGAGGCGAAACTCGTTCCCGGATTGGAAGTGCCCGTCAAATTGGAGCCGGTCGGCGAAGTGGAATGATCGAACGGATTGATGATGCCGTTCCCTCCCGCTTGATCGGTGTCCCCCGTGCCCTCGGGAGAATCGCTCCCGGTCTCCGGCAAGGGTTGATTCCCCGGGACGACATATAGAAAAACCGTCTGGCTGACTTCAAAGTTCCCGTCGGAAACCGTGAAGGTCACTTCGTAGTCCCCGATATGGATCTCGGTGGGGAACCAGCGGAAAACGCCGTTGTCGAACTCGGCGTCGGAGGGTAGGCCTTCGGCGTAGTAGAGCAAAGGGTCCTGGTCGGGATCGTTGGCCAGCACTTCAAACTCAACCGGCAGATCCGTGCTGAACACGAAATCCGGGATGCTGTCCAGGACTGGGGGGCGGTTTTCTCCGGCCGCGTCGGGTTCCTCGGCCCAGGACAGGGGATGAGCCACTCCACCCTGGAACGCCAGGAGGAACGCCAAAAGAAACGCCATGAACTTTCTCATAAAAATGAGCAAAGCGCGGCCCTCTTTCCCTCTCTCAGGACACACCCCTACTTTTCCGCATCTAATCATTTTTTTGACCGATGAAGCGCTTCAAAGCACAAATTTTTTACTGACTTCTACTTCTATAAATCCAGATAAAACAGGTAAAAAAAATAACTCCAATAATGGCT
>JACQVP010000092.1 GCA_016209715.1 Candidatus Omnitrophota bacterium | reverse complement strand
GACAGCGCGCAGGCGAGGGCGTGGGAGATTTCGTGCGCGAACACATACAGGAACGGCCTTCTCTGGAAGAGGAGGTGAATCAAGGCAAAGACGCCGGCCCCCAGGCCGAACAGCGCGGGATTGCGCTCGCGCCAGGCGATCTGGCCCGCCTCGGCGTAAACAGCCGCCGAAAATGCGACTGCGAAAATAATCAGGACCAGCCCGGCGAGGGCCCGCGAACCGTTGCGCAGATGTTCCGCAAATTTGGCCACGTCAACCGGCGGGTCTTAAATAAGGCTCCAGCGCGCGGGGGAAAAGGACCGTTCCGTCCGCCTGTTGAAAATTCTCGAGAAGCGCGATGACGGTGCGCGGAAGGGCCACGCCGGAAGCGTTGAGGGTGTGGACGTAGGCCGGTTTGCCGGTTTTCCTGGAGCGGTATTTCAAATTCGCGCGGCGGGCCTGGAAGTCGGTGAAATTGGAGCAGCTCGAGACCTCCAGCCATTTGCCGCTTCCCGGGGCCCAGACTTCGAGGTCGTAACATTTCGCCGCGGAAAAACTGAGGTCTCCGGAAGCGAGCAGGACCACGCGGTAGGGGATTTCGAGGAGCCGCAGGATTTCTTCCGCGTTGTCCCGCAAAGTCTCGAGTTCCGCGAAGGAGTTTTCCGGATGCGCGAGCTTGACGAGCTCGACCTTGTCGAATTGATGGACGCGGGTAAGCCCTTTGGTGTCTTTGCCGTAGGAGCCCGCCTCCCGCCGGAAGCAGGCGGTGTACGCGGCGTATTTCACCGGCAAGGCCTCTTCTTCAAGGACCTCGTCGCGGTGGATGTTCGTCACGGGGACTTCGGCCGTGGGGATCAGAAAAAGGTCCTCGTCCTTCAGCCGGTACATGTCTTCCTCCAATTTCGGGAGCTGACCGGTCCCGATCATGCTCGCGCGATTCACCAAAAACGGCGGAAAAATCTCGGTGTATCCATGTCTCTGCGTATGGACGTCGAGCATGAAATTGATGAGCGCCCTCTCCAGCCGGGCACCGGGCCCCTTGAAAAGGGTGAACCCGCTCCCTGATATTTTGCTGGCCTGCTGCCCCGAAAAATACCCCAGCGCCTCGCCTAGCTCGATGTGATCTTTGGGCTTGAAGGGAAATTGCCGTGGCTGGCCCCATCCTTTGACGATTTGGTTGGATTTCGCATCCCCGGCAGGAACGGAATCATGGGGTATATTTGGGATAGATAGCAATATTAAATGCAATTTGCTGTCTATTTCACCCACTTCTGCATCTAAAAGACATATTTTCTGGGATGTCGTTTTCATCGACTCGATCACCGCGACGGCCGGCTGTCCGGCCTTCTTGAGGGCGCTGATTTCCTCGTTGGCCTTGTTGCGCTCGCACTTGAGGGCCTCGGCTTGCTGCAGGAGTTCGCGTCTTTTTTCGTCGAGAAGGAGGAGGGTGGGGATATCGGCGTTGACGTTCTTGTTCTTAACGCCTTGCCGGACTAATTCGGGGTTTTCCTTGATGAATTTGAGGTCAAGCATGACGAAAGGACTTATTCCCCTTCGTCCTCATCCTTGGCCACGACGCGGATCGCGGAAGCCACTTGGTCCTTGTCTTTCAGGCGGATGACGCGAACGCCCTGGGAGTTCCGCCCGCAAAGCCGGATGCTTTCCACGGCCGTACGGACGACCATGCCGCCGGTGGTCATGATGATGACTTCATCGTCGTCCCGGACGCCGAGCACGTCCACGGCGAGGCCGTTTTTCTGGGTGAGCTTGATGTTGATGATCCCTTTGCCCCCCCGGGATTGCTGCCGGTAATCTTTCAGGCGGGTCCTCTTGGCAAAACCTTTGCTCGTCATGGTGAGCACGTTGGTTTGCGGGTCCACGATCTCGCAGGAAATGACTTCGTCCTTTTTATCGAGCTTGATGCCCCGGACTCCGGAAGCGGTGCGTCCCATTTCGCGGACTTGGGATTCCTTGAAACGGATGGCCTTCCCGGTGCGGGTGGCCAGGAAAATCTCGTCTTTGCCGGACGTGATCTTGCAATCGATGAGGAGGTCGCTGCCCTTGAGCGAAATGGCCGCGATGCCCGTCTGCCGGGGCCGCGAATAAGCGGCCAGGCTGGTCTTCTTGACCTGGCCTTCCTTGGTGACCATGAACAGAAATTGTTTCTCGTCGAACTCGCGGACCTGCACGCAGCTGGTGATCTTTTCGTCCTGTCCCAGCGCGAGGAGATTCACGATGGCCTTGCCCTTGGCTTGGCGGGAGGCCTGCGGCAGGTCGTAGGCCTTGCGCCAATACACCCGTCCCTTGTTTGAGAAAAAGAGGATGTGGTCATGCGTCGAGGCCAGAAAAAGCTGCTTGATGAAGTCCTCTTCCTGGACCCCGGCGCCGGTGACGCCCTGGCCGCCGCGCCTTTGCCGGCGGTACTGGCTGACGGGGATCCTCTTGATGTAGCCCGAATAGCTGATCGAGATCAGCACGTCCTCTTCGGCGATCAGGTCCTCGATTTCGATGTCCGTTTCATCCGCCACCACCTGCGTCCGGCGCTCGTCGCCGAAACGCTTCTTGAGGTCCCTCACCTCCTCGGCGATGATCTCCAGCACTTTTTTCCGGCTCTTGAGGACGGACTTGAAATATTCGATTTTCTTGATGAGTTCCAGATACTCCTCGTCGATCTTCTCCCGTTCCAGCGCGGTCAGCCGCTGGAGCTGCATTTCGAGAATGGACTTGGCCTGGACCGGGCTCAGCTTGAAATTTTTGATGAGTTCGGCGGCGGCGATTTCCGGGCTCTTCGAAGAGCGGATGATCTTGATCACCTTGTCGAGGTTCGCGATCGCGATCTTGAGCCCCTCGAGGATGTGCGCCCGCTTTTCGGCCCGGTCCAATTCGAACCGCGTCCGGCGCGTCACCACTTCGGCGCGGTGGTCCACGTAAGCCGCCAGGATTTCCTTGAGGTTCAGGACCTTGGGCTGGCCGTCGACCAGCGCCAGCATGATGACCCCGAAGGTCTCCTGGAGCTGGGTGTGCTTGTAAAGCTGGTTCAGCACGATTTGCGGATTCGCGTCCTTCCGGAGCTCCACCACCACCCGCATCCCATCCCGGTCGGATTCGTCGCGGATGTCGTAAATGCCTTCCACCTTCTTTTCTTCCGCCAGGCGGGCGATGGATTCGATGACGTTGGACTTGTTGACCATGTAAGGAATTTCCGTGATCACGATGGCGTCCTTCTTGGCGCCGGTCTCGATCACCGCCTTGGCGCGGATCTTGATGCGTCCGCGGCCCGTTTCGTACGCGCTCTTCACCCCCTCCCAGCCGCAGATCAGGCCGCCGGTCGGAAAATCCGGGGCCTTGACGTGCTTGCGCAATTCCTTGACCGTGATGTCCGGATTGTCCAGCAGGGCCACGATGCCGTCGGCCACTTCGGAAAGATTGTGGGGCGGGATGTTCGTCGCCATGCCCACCGCGATGCCGCTCGACCCGTTCAACAGGAGATTCGGCAGCTTGGCCGGCATCACCACCGGCTCGACGAGCGATTCGTCAAAGTTGGGAGTGAAATCGACGGTTTCCTTGTCGATGTCCACGAGCAGTTCGTCGGCGATTTGGGCCAGCCGCGCCTCCGTGTAACGCATCGCCGCGGCGTTGTCGCCGTCGACCGAACCGAAGTTGCCCTGTCCGTCCACCAGCGGGTACCGGAGGGAAAAGTCCTGGACCAAGCGGACGAGCGTCTCATACACGGCCGTGTCGCCGTGCGGATGGAATTTTCCGAGCACTTCGCCGACGATCCTGGCCGACTTCTTGTACGGCTTGTTGTGGGCGAGGCCCAGCTCGGACATCGCGAAAAGGATGCGCCGGTGCACGGGCTTCAGCCCGTCACGGACGTCGGGAAGCGCGCGCCCCACGATCACGCTCATGGCGTAATCGATGTAGGAATGTTTCATCTCGTCTTCGATCGCCACGGGAACGATCTTTTCGTTCATGGCGTAAACGGACTTGGGCTGCTGCGGTTCCTGCGGAGTTTCCGGGGGCAAGTTTTTGTCTTCGGGGCTCATGTGATTGGCTGCTCGCTCGGGTTATACGTCCAAGTTGCGCACGGCTTTGGCGTAGCGTTCGATGAATTCACGGCGCGGCTCGACCTGATCGCCCATCAGGACGGTGAACATCTCGTCGGCCTCGACGGCGTCTTCCAGCGTGACCCGGAGGATGGTTCTGCGGTCCGGGTCCATCGTCGTTTCCCACAGTTGCCCGGGGTTCATTTCCCCGAGACCTTTGTACCGCTGGATGGTCAGCCCCTCTTTTCCCAGCGCCTTGATCTGGGCGGTCAATTCGCTCAG
>JACQVP010000082.1 GCA_016209715.1 Candidatus Omnitrophota bacterium | reverse complement strand
GCTTTTCGATCTTTTGAAACCACGGGCGCTCCCGAAACTGGGGCAGCGTTTGATGGAACCATCCGGCCAGGACAGCGATTTCGAAGGTCATGAAGGCGTAGCGATGGTAGGCCAGCTCGGCGAAATAATTATAGCGGTGATAGACCAGTTGCCAATTCCCGGGAACCAGGAGGCCGGCGTTTCCGCAGACCGCGATGAGCCCCGTGAGGGCCAGGAGGAGCCGGTCGAGTGCGGTCCAGGCGTCGCGAAAAAACCACCGGCGGCAAGCGATCAGCGCCGCGGCGAGCAGGAACAAGACGAGAGACGAGGGTTCGGCTTTGGGCCCCCCCAGCGTGTAATCGGTTTCCAGGACGTGGACTGAAGAGGCTCCGCCGGGCGAGTTCCATTTGATGAATAGGAAATAGAGAACGGCCGCGGCGAATACGGCGCCCAGGGAAAAGAGATGCTGCCTCAGAGAGGGCCAGTGGCGCGAGGGAAGGGAACGCGCGGTTTCAATTGCGGTCACGGCGACGCCCATCGCCGCGAGAAACGGATTCATCCAGAAGGACGCGGCGCCCAGCAGACAGAGCCAGACCGTGTGCCTCCAGGAGGCCGTCCAGTTCAGAGTGCCGGAGACCCAAATAAAAAGCAGCCAGAGGCTGTCCCCCGGACGGGAGAAACGCAGGAGCGCGTAATGGGAGACATCCCGCAAGTAAAGCGTCGACAGGAGGAAAAACAGCGCCAGGGCGGCGCTCGGACCTTCGGGGTATTTCCAGATCCGGTGCAGGCAGAGAAATAGCGTGAGCCAGACGAGGAACGGCATGCCGACGTGCCAGAGAGGAAAAAAAGCCAGCACGGGAAAGCCCAGCCAGGCCGACAGAGCGCCGAAAAATGAGACCGTCGGATAGGGAATCGTGTGCTTCTTCCCGCGCTCTTCATAATAGTAGGGATTGCCCGCGCTGGAGGGGATTTCAGCCGAGGCCTGGGCGGAGGCCCAGTAAAAGCTGTCGTCGCTCGTGCGGAGCACGTACTTCCAGGATCCCGAAACGGCCGCGCCCTTGCCGAACAGGAGGAAAAAGCCGAGAAGGAAAGTCCCCAAAGCGAACGCGGCAAAGGAAAGGGTCTTCAACGATTTTGCTCCCGGCTCTGCCGTTCCAATAAGTCCTCGATCCGGCGGAATCCTTGCAGGGCGGCGGACAATCCGCCCGCATAATAAAGAGCTTGCGTCAAATACGAATTCAGGAAGAGACTCTCGATGCCGTTCCGGCGGGCCAATTGGACCGTGAATATGACTTGAGCGTACTGCTTTTGCGTCCAGTACACGGCCACTGCGATCCGGTAACCGGCCTCACCGGCGGGGTTCATCTTGAGGAGCTGCTGGGCGGCGGCCATCGCTTGGTCGTACTCGCCGTTTTGCACCCATTCCACTGCCTTGGCGTAAAGTGCGTCCTGGGCCGGTTGCGGCGTCATCTCGGGACCGGCGCCCAAGGCATTGGCGCAAAAAAAGACAAACGAGAGGCCGGCGGCGGCAGATTTAAGAAGAGGTTTCATGGCCGGCTGTTTGTAAATTGAAAGCCAAGGTGTCGAAGATGAAAAGGAGGGCGGGCATGGCGCTGTGCAACAAGAGGCGGGGCAGGGAAGTTTGGATGTGCCAGGCGATGTCATGGGGGGTTAAATGGTAGACCAGGATGTAGCCGGCCTGCATGAGGAGTGCGAGGGCGGCCAAGCTCCAGCCATGATGCAACCTCCACTCGGCGCGCTTAAAGAGGAGGCCCACACCGAGAGCCAAGGCAAAGAAATACCAAAGGCCGTTCCAATAGGCGGGCGTGATCATGAAATTGAGGAAGCTTAAAAATATAAAACCGCTTTTTTGAGGTTCCGCGAACAAAAGGGTAATCAGCCGGGCCGGTCCTTGGGCGTTCGTGGCAAATTCGCTGGGCGGCGCTAAAAATAGTTTGAGATAGATCACGCAGGAAAGCGGGAGCGCCAGGCCGGCGAGGAAACGCAGGCCGGCCCTTATCCTCTCCGCTCTCGGACGGCTGTCACCGGCGAGCAAGATTCCCCCGAAGATCAAGATCATCCAAAAAATGAAAAAGATCCCTTCGTTCTTGCACCAGGCGGCGGCGCCGGTGAAGAATCCCGATACGAATAAGAGCGGTCCGGACCTTTCCCGGATCCCCGCGAGCCCGATCGCGCAGGCGGCGGCGATGAAAAAACAGAGCGGCAGATCGGCCATCAGAGTGAAGGCCCAAACGCGGTGAATTTCGGCCATCAGCAAAAACCCCGCGGCGGTGAGCCCCGCCCAAGTCGCTTTACGGAACGCGAAAAACCAAACCACGAGAAGGACCAGGGCGAGATTGAAAACGATGGACACGGCGTGAGGCCATATCAGGAGCTCCCTGCCGTTCCAGAGCCAGCCCCAGGCGGTCGTTGCCGGAAGGAACAACGGATAGTCGGGATGGGCCCATTCCAGGACGGGGGTGAACATGTCTTTCCAGGCCTCGGGGGAACGGAAAAAAAACCGGGCCTTCATGTTCCAGAAGAAACGCGCGTCCCACCTGCCGTGTGTGTCCCAGGACAGGCTGTAGAGAAAAAATCGGCCGGCGCGCAGAAGGCCGGCCGTCAAAAGCATGCCGCCCGCGACATAGGGAAGGCAGCGGAGGCCGCTGGGAAAAATCAGGCGCGCGAACCCTTTGAATCCGCCCCCCTCCGTGGCGCCCTCCTGCAAAGGACGCTTCACCACCGCGATCAGCAGGGCGGCCCCGGCCAAATACGCCAGCCCGAACAAGGCCAGCGGGGCGTGCGGGCCCGCCAAAACGTATGACCAGAAAAGCAAGACCGAAATCAGCACCAGACCCGCGGGAAGAGAAAAAACGGCCAGGAAAAAAACACGGCAGGAAAAAGAACGGTTGCCTGCGGCCCAATAGAGAAAGAGAAAACCCAAACCAGCGGCGAAGAGAAGCGGCCCCAGGACCATCATGTCTTTTTGACAGCGAAACCTTTGCCGTCCGCGAGCACGGCGGCCAAGCGGTAGCCCGTTTCCGCAAGGCGCTGGTCGGCGATGAAGCGATTGGAGCAATAAAGGAGGGCCACCGGGTCGCCGGGGTTCGGGTTCAGCACTACCGGGACGAAATAGGTCTGCGCGCTGTAGAGTTGGGTGATCGTCTTGCCGTACGGATGAAAGGGAAAATCCATGATGAAGCCCAACCGCCCGCGCGCGGGCAAGAACCGCCGATAGGGCTCAAATTCGTAACCGACGGGTAGGATTGAGCGGTCCTCCCCGGCGAGAAGGGAGCGGATCACGGGAACCGATATTTTGCGCGGCAAGAGATCGGGAGAGCGGGCGGCGGCGATGAAGAGCGCCGCGTACAGGACCAGGGAAGTGACCGCGGAAATATTATTTTTTATCGATCCTTGAAAGGGAGATTTCATCTGATAAAATAGGATTACCTATTATAACGGTTGTTAAGTTAAAGTCTGAAACAATTTATGACTGGAGGGAACACACCGATGCGGAAGTTTTACTGGATATTGCTGTGCCTGATCACTCTGACTGGTTTCGGATGGGGAAAGAAGGAAACTAAATCCACCACGGTTCCTGCCACCCGTCCCCCCGCACGCGTCACCACCACGACGCGCCCTCCGGCTTATTCCGCTCCCGCCACGTCAACTTCGACGGTCCCCGCCGAGGCCCAACCGGCCGGGAGCCCGCAGCCGGTCAACCGGCTTTTGACTTCCGGGGACCCGGAAACGAGAAAGGCCACCATCGAGCGTCTGGCGCGGCTCCGCCGGGCGATGGAGCAAAAGCAGCAGCTGCAGGGAGAATGATCTATCGCGCCTGCGCGGCGGGGTTTTCGATCACCGCGCAGAGCGTGACCCCGTCCGCTTTGATTTCGTGAATCGTTCCGGGAGGAGGCCAGGCGTTTTTTAGATCCGCCGGGCTCCATTCCCGGGACAATCCGAGCGCGTAATGCCAGGGCTCTTTTTCCACCACCTCCCGCACGAAGAGCGGGGCATACTTGATGAAATGATACGGTTCGGCGGACACGAAATTGAGGGGATAGAGATAAGGTTTGTAGAGGTTCCCCAAGGATTTCTCGAGGTAGGGATAAGAGCCCATGACGCTCCCGTCGGCCCGGACCAGCGCCGGACGTCCGCCGTATTTTTTCCGGTGATAATGCGCGAGCCACTCCGCTCCCGCCCGCAGGCTGTTCCCCCAGTAGTCCGTCTCGTATTTTCCGAAAGCGCCCCGGATGCCTCCCGTTGCCGCGTTGAAATACGTGTATTCATGAGGGTGGTTGCGCGCCATCCAGCCAAGGGGTTCCGCGACGTGGAGGGCCAGAAGGAGCCAGAGAAGCCGGTTCAGCCGTGGCCGGGCCGCGGTTTCGAGCAGATGATTCCAGGCGACGGCCGCAACGGCCGCCATCGGCGGATACACGAAAAGGAGATGGCGCCAGCTGTCCATGACCACGGACCTTTGGGCGATCACGTAGGCGATGGGAAAGAGCGCGGCAAAGACGGCGAGGAGGAGAATTTTCCAGTCGATCCGCCGCGCGATCGCGGTGGCGGTGAGAAAAAACACGGCCCAGCCTGCGTGGATGAAAAACGGCGTGCTGATGGCAATCCATTTGGGGATGTACCACAGGGGGATAGCTTTCGGGTCCAGCAGTTCGCCTTCGAACAGAACCACGCCTTGCCAATGCGAAAAGCGGGAGAGCTCCTTCATGGCCAGGAAGGGATTGACTGCCGGATTGATTTGGCCGTAGGGCCAAAAAAGCAGCCCGCCGAAAAAACCTCCCAGGACGATCAGGACAACGGTGAGCGCCCAGCGCGTCCAGGGCATTCGCGGCTCGGGACGCCGCCAGGCGTCGAGATAAAAGATGCCGGAAAAAAGAACCAGGTAGGGGATGAGGATCATTCCGCCCGGCCGCGCTCCGATCGCGAAGGCGATGCCGGTTGCGATCATCGCGGCGGTCCCCCATCGCGGAGCGGGAAGTTGTTTGAAAAACCTCAGCATGTGGGTGAGCGTGAAAATGTAGGCAGCGGCGAGCGGGATGTCCTTGGGATTGTTCATGGAATTCCCGAAAAAACGCGGCGCCGCCGCGGCGAAAATCAAGGCCAGCCAGCCTGCCCGCCATCCGGCCATTTCCCTCGCGAACCAGCCGGTGAAAATGACCGCCGCGGCACCGAAAGCGGCGTTGACCCCATGGCTGAACGTGTAAAAGGGAAGCAGATTTTTGACCTGGCGGAGCCCTTCCAGGACGAATGTGGGAACGTTTCCATAGGCCAGGCCGTAGAGGGAATGCGTGATCATGTAAAACATTCCGCTGTAGAGGTAGCCGTGCCAGAATTCGAGATAGCTCCGGTCCGCGCCGAAGCTCAGGAAATAGCGCAGGACAAGCGACCCGTAGTTGCTGTCCATCCATTCGTCCCAGGTGATTCCGTAGTCGCGGCTGATCCCAATCATCACTGCCGCGATCACGAAGGCTGACCCGAGGAACAAAAGGCGGTAGAGGCGTTCGCTCATGCGGGCGGTGATCCGGGGTTCTTTTTGACCACGGCGCACAACACCACGCCGTCGGCCCGGACTTCATGAAGGGTGCCGGCCGGAGGCCACGCGCCGCCCCGCAAGTCCTGAGGGGGGAGGCCGCGGGAGAGACGGAGCCAATAATCCCACTGGTTACGGCCCTCGACGAAAGGCACATAAAGTGGGCCCAATTTTCTCACCAGATAATAAGCGGAAGACATGAGTTCGCCGTCGGCGCGGACGACCGCCGGCTGCCCAGGCCGGGTCTCTTGATGATGCCGGGCCAGCCATTCGGAAGCCAGGCGAAGGCTGTTCCCCCAATAATCGGTTTCGTACCGGCCGAAGGCCCCCTTCAATCCGCCCACGGACGGATTGAAATAGACGTATTCGTGGGGATGATTGCGGATCATCCATGCGGCCGGTTCGGCCAGGAGTCCCGCGATCAGGAGCGACAGGAGTACCACAGATTTGCGGGAGCGAGCACGGGAGATCAGGGAATCCCAGCCAAGTGCCGCCAGCGCCAAGAGCGGCGGATAGATGAATAGGAAATGGCGCCAGCTGTCATAGACCACGGAACGGTGGAGCGTGGCGTAGGCCCAAGGGAAGAGGCCCGCGAAAATTAATATCAGGACCAGTTTCCAGTCGCGGCGCTTCAGGATGTCTGCCGGAAAGCCGGCGAAAAGGGCCAGTCCGATCAGGAAAAAGAAGGGGCTGGAAATAAAGATCCAGAGCGGGATGTAATTCCATGGAGTCCCGCCGTGAGCGTACACCCGGCCCTGAAAGAGAAGGGACCCCTCGGCGCTGGTGAAGCGCGAGAGTTCGGCCAGCGCTTTCCAGGGATGATAAAGCGGATTGACCAGGCCGTAGGGCCAGAAAACGAGGCCTCCCAAATATCCGGCCAGCGCGATTCCCGTCACGAAGGCCGCCAGCCGGCCCGCGGGTACGGCTTCGCGGCTGATCCACTTGTGATAGGCCCAGAATGCGCCGGTGAAAAAGATCAAATAGTGGAGGAGCATGAGCCCTCCCGCTTTGATGCCGATCGCGACCGCGATGGAGGCGGCCAAACCCGCCGCCGTGAGCCACCCGGGCCGGGAAAGACTTTTCAGAAACCGGACCAAAAAAAACAGGGCGAAAACATAGGCGGCCGCGAAGGGGATGTCCTTCGGGTTGTTCAGCGAATTGCCGAAAAAACGGGGCGAGAGAAAGATCCCCCCGAGCGCCAGGAGTCCCGCCCTCCAGCCGCCGACGGCCGCCGTGAGAAGACCGGTCCCGAGAACGGCGGCGAAGCCGAAGACGGCGTTGAGGACGTGACGCGTTTCGTAAAGGGGGTAAAGCTTCACGTCGTCGTAAATGCCGTAATAGGCGACTTGGGAGACGCGGTCAAAGAAAACGCCGTAGAGGAAAGCGGCGAGGGTGTCGAACAGGCCCCCGTACAAATACATCGTGGCGAAGTTGAGACAGGCCCGGTCGGCGCCGCCGGTGACCAGGAAGCGGAGCACCAGTTTGCCGTAATGGCTCTGAATCCACTCGTCCCAAATGATCCCGCAGCCGAGGCTCGCGAGGACCATGACGGCGCACATGACCGCGGCCGCGAACCAGAAGACGGTCCGGAACGTCAGCCAGGAGGGCCGGGAATGCTTGCTCAGACGGGTTGTGTCCATGGATTGGAATGGCGCCTTTACCGTATATAATTCAACGGCTTGAGACCGGAATAGTTGAGAGTTGAGAATCGGCCGGAAAGCGCCGATAATAAAACGACAATCGCCATTCATGGACAAACTCTCGATCATCATACCGGCCTACAACGAGGCCCGCACCATCCGCCGCCTGGTGGAGCGCATCATGGCCGTTCGCTTTCCCGTGGATTTCGAAATCATCCTGGTAGACGACCACAGCCGCGACCGGACTTACCGCATCGCGAAAATCCTGGACCGCCGCGACCTTTCGGGAAGGATCCGCCTTTTCCGTAACGAGATCAACCGCGGCAAGGGCTATTCGATACAGCGGGGGATGCTCAACGCGACCGGCAGCATCATCGTGGTCCAAGATGCCGATTTCGAGTACGACCCGGCCGAAATCCCGAAGCTTCTCGAGCCGCTCCTCGAGCATCGCGCCGAGGTCGTTTACGGAAGCCGTTTCATGGGCGTTTTTTTGCCCCACGGCATGGCCTTCGCCAATTTCATTGCCAACCGTTTTTTGACCTGGGTCACGAACCTTCTCTACGGGTCCCGGCTGACGGACATGGAGACCTGTTACAAGCTCATCCGCCGGGATTTGATGAAAGGGCTGGGGCTGAACGCCCGCCGGTTCGATTTCGAGCCCGAGATCACGGCCAAACTCCTGAAAAAGAAAGTGCCCATCCTTGAACTGCCCATCAGCTATCACGGCCGGACGGCCAGCGAAGGCAAGAAGATCAAGGCCCGCGATTTTTTCATTGCCTTGGCCGTCCTTTTCCGACACCGGTTCCGCCCATGACGCGGCGTTTCACCGGCCGTGCCGCGGCCGGTCTGGCCACCGCCGTGACGGCCTTTTTGTGCGCGGCGCCGTGCGCAGCTCAGCCGGCCGGGGAGATGAGGGAGGTGAAAGTCGGCGTCGCGGTCGCGCCCGGATTCAAATCGGTGCCCGGATGGAAAAATGAATTCGAGCGGCGCTTGGCCTACGCCTCGCGGATCTTCGAGACGGAATTCAAAATACGCCTCCGTCCGTCCGCCTACTGGAATTGGCATCCCGAGGAGTCCGGCGAGACCCGCAAGCTCCTCGAGGATTTGAGCGAACGCTTTCCCCTCGACGGCGCGGATCTGGTGGTGGGATTGACGCGCCTGACCGTGATGCCCGAACCGGAGAGGATCAAGGACCTCCATGTGATCGGTCAGGCCCGGCCGTTCGGCGGGTACGTCCTGATCCGGTACCCGGCCAGCAAGCTGTTCAAGATCCAGCAGGAAACCGTGCTCGTCCACGAGATCGGTCATGTCTTCGGCGCGGTGCATACCGGCAACCGGACCAGCATCATGTCTCCGGTGGTGGAGCGCCAGATCCCGTCCGTTTTCGATGAGGCGAACCGCCAGATCATCCGCTTGACGCGCCGGATGGATTTTCACAAAGGCGTCGAAACCCTCGAGGCCGCGGCCTTGCAGCAATTGCTGGGCGCTTATCTCAAGCTGGCGCTGCAGGATCAATCGGCCGGTTTTTACCAGGCGCTCGGTTTGTTCTACGTGCGCCTGGGACAGTACGACGAGGCCCTGCAGGCATGGCGCGAGGCCGTCCTCCTGGACGAAACCGACCCTCTGGCCCATCTCGACCTCGGCATTCTGTATTTCAAGACGGGACGCAAGGACGAGGCCGTCAAATCCCTGTCCCGCGCGGCTTCGCTCTTCACCGGCGAGTCCGGAAAGAAAAACAAGGCCCGCGCGCTGAAAATCCTGGGGCGTTGTTATCTCGAGAAGAACAACCCGCTTTCGGCCTATGACGCCCTGAGGCGCGCTAAAACGCTCACCCCGCAAGATCAGGAGATCGACGTCTATCTGGCCTACATCCAGGTCCAGCGAGGCCAGGCTCAGGACGCGGTGCGCACGCTCAGCCGCGTGCTGCGGAAAAATCCGGACGACGTGACGGCCCTCAGTACCCTGGGCTACGCGCAATCGGAGGCGGGCCGACCGCGAGAGGCCCTGGAGGCGCTCGAGCGCGCGTTATCGCTCCTCAAATCGAATGGCTCCTCCGAGATCGCGCAGAAAATCGAGATCTACAACCGGATCGGCAATGTGTACATGAAGATAAACGATCGGGACCGGGCCCTGGCTCATTTTCAGGAGGCCTGCGGCCTGAGCACGGGGCCGGAGTGCCACAAGAAATTGGGAAGAGTGTATTTTCAGTCCGGGCGATGGGAGGATTCGATCCGCGAATTTTCCCGGGTCCTTCAGGAAGAGAAGGAGGACCCCGAGGTCTACGGGCTTCTGGGCGTCGCTTTCAACCGCAAGGGGGACCAGGAGAACGCGCTGGGCGTTTTTCGCGAAGGCCTCCGTTACGCGCGGGACCGCCAAACGGAAGCCCGGTTTCATAAAAACATCGGCCACGTCCTGCTCAGCGCGAACCATTATGATCTGGCGCTCAAAGAATTCCAGCTCGCGGCCTCGAAAGACTGGAGCAATGAGGCCGTCCATTTGGGCCTGGCTATGGCATACTTAGGGAAGAGCCAGTTTTTGAGCGCGCGGGAATCGCTGACGACGGTCCTTCGCCTCAATCCGATGAATGCCAAGGCCAAGGAGATGCTGGCCCGGTTGGAAAAAGGCCTGGAGGAGCAACAAGCCCTATGAGAGACGTTCCCCTGAAAGAAATCATGGTGACGCACGTGATCACCGCCTCTCCGGCGGACAGCCTGAGCTCGATCGAGGAAAAAATGCGGACTCACCGAATCCGGCACATTCCCATCGTGGACGGGGATCGGAAACTGGTCGGAATCATCACTCACCGGGACCTCTTGTGGCATGTGCAGCCGCATAAGACGGAGGAAGGCTATTATTTCGACAAGGAGCAAATGGACCGGTTCATTTTGAAATACATCATGACGCCGGATCCGGACCACCTGCGGCCTGACAACACCCTGCTGGATGCCATCGATATTATGGTCATGAACAAGTATGGCTGCATTCCCATCGCCGACGCCGGCAAGACCTTGCTGGGCATCGTCACGCCAATTGACGTCCTCCGATATGTCTACCGTGTTTGGAAATCTTCGTAATTAAATAGTTTATATC
>JACQVP010000081.1 GCA_016209715.1 Candidatus Omnitrophota bacterium | reverse complement strand
GCCAACGGCGACCAGTTGGGCGTCGTGCCCGTCGAGGAAGGGATCCGCAGGGCCGAGGAGGCCGGCCTGGATTTGGTCGAGGTGGCGCCCGAAGCGACTCCCCCGGTTTGCCGGGTCATGGATTTCGGCAAGTACATTTACTCCCTCGACAAGAAAGAGAAAGAAGCCAAGAAGAAGCAGAAGGTCTTTGACGTCAAGGAAATCAAGATCGGCTTGAAGATCGACGAGCACGATTACCAGACCAAGCTCCGGAACGCCGTCCGGTTTTTGACCCGCGGCGACAAAGTGAAGTTCACGATGATCTTCCGGGGCCGGGAAATGGCGCACGTCGATCTCGGCCAGCGCGTGATCGCGCGCCTGGTGCTGGATCTGGAAGAATACGGCGAGGTGGAAAAGAACATGGGGCTGGAAGGCAATGCCATGGTCCTCTTGTTCGCGCCGGCCGTCAAAAAGGTGAAGTAAACGGAGGCGGTGTCATGCCCAAAATGAAGACCAAAAAAGCAGTGAAAAAGCGTTTTAAAATTTCCGCCGGGGGCAAGGTGTTGAAGTCCCAATCGTTCAGGCGCCATCTGTTGGGAGACAAATCGAGCTCCCGGAAGCGCCGGATCCGGGGTTCTCACCTCGTGGACCCGGTGGACGTGAAAGGCATCAAGCGTTGCCTTCCGTACGGATGAGAAAAGGAGAAGTGAATGCCACGCGCTACTAATAATCCCGCCTCGAGAAGGCGGCGCAAAAAAGTATTGAAGAGTGCCAAGGGATTTTTCCAAGGCCGCAGGAAACTGTACCGGCAGGCGAAAGAGACGGTCATCCGCGGGCTCGCGTTCGCGTTTCGCGACCGCAAGGCCCGGAAGCGGGAGTTCCGCAATCTCTGGACGATCCGCATCAACGCCGCATGCCGTGAAAACGGGATTTCTTATTCGCGGTTCATCTCCGGCCTCAAGAAGGAAAAAGTCGCCCTCGACCGCAAGGCCCTCGCCGAGCTGGCCGTCCGCGATTCCAAGGCCTTCACGAAGCTGGTGGAACTGGTCAAGACGCCCTCCAAATGACGGACGCCCCCGACATCCTCTCGCCGGACGCGATGCACTCCATTCTGGAGGACATCGAGACGAATGCGTTCCGGAGGATCGGGGAGGCGGCCGGGCTGGCGGAGCTGGAGCCCCTCCGCATCGAGTATTTGGGCCGCAAGTCCAGGATGTCGCATCTGCTGCGCTCCCTGGGCGGCCTTGCGCCGGAGGACCGGACGCGCCTGGGGGCGCGGGCGAATGAGGTCCGGAAGCGCCTGGAAGAGTCCATTCGCGAAAAAGAAGCGGCCTTGAAGAAAGCGCCCCCGAAACAGGCCCTGGATTTCACCTTGCCCGGGGCGCCCGTCCCCCGCGGCGCCGAACATCCCATCACGCGGACGATCCATGAGATCGTCTCGGTTTTCGAAAGGCTCAATTTCGAATGGGTCTCCGGCCGCGAGATCGAGACCGAGTTTTACAATTTCACCGCCCTGAACATCCCTCTGGACCATCCGTCGCGGGACGCCTTCGACACCTTTTTCACCCGCGGCGGCAATTTGCTGCGCAGCCAGACTTCGACGGTCCAGATCCGGGTCATGGAGAAACGAAAGCCGCCCCTGCGGGTGGTGGCCCCGGGCCGGGTGTATCGCCCGGACACGGTGGACGCCAGTCATTCTTTCATGTTCCATCAAATCGAAGGCCTGATGGTCGACGACCGCACCACTTTCGCGGACCTGAAGGGCGTGATCCATCTTTTCCTGCGCGCCTTGTTCGGCGAGACGAGCCGGATCCGTTTCCGCCCCCATTTTTTTCCTTTCACCGAGCCGAGCGTCGAGGTCGACGTGAGCTGTTTTATTTGCCGGGCGGAAGGCTGCAGCGTTTGCGGGCAAAAAGGCTGGCTCGAAGTGATGGGCGCGGGCAGCGTGGACCCGGCCGTGTTCCAGGCGGTGGGATACGATCCCCGCAAAGTCCAGGGATTCGCCTTCGGGATGGGGGTCGAGCGCCTGGCCATGCTGCGCCACGGCATCAATGACATCCGGCTCTTTTACGAAAATGATCTCCGCTTTCTGAAGCAATTCGCCTGAGGCCTCGCCATGAAAGTCAGCACCCATTGGCTCAAAGATTATGTTTCCTTCAAAGGCGCTCCGGAGGACCTGGCCGAGCGTTTGACGCAGGCCGGCCTGGAGGTCAAGGGCCTCGAGACCCGCGCCGGATCGTCGGACACGGTGATGGAGATCGAAATCACCTCGAACCGTCCCGATTGGTTGAGTCACGTGGGAGTGGCGCGGGAAGCCGCTTCCGTGGCGGGCCTGCCTCTAGCGCTGCCTGAATTCAAAAACCCGCCCGTTCGCGGCGGGAAAAAAGATCTGACGGTCGAGATCGGGGACTCCGCCCTGTGCCCGTACTACACCGCGTGCCTGCTCGAAGACGTCGAATTCGGCGAGTCGCCCGCCTTCATCAGGGAACGCCTGCTCGCCGTCGGCATGCGCCCGATCAACCTGGCCGTGGACGTCACCAATTACGTCCTCCTGGAAATGGGCCAGCCCTTGCACGCTTTCGATTGGAACAAATTGGCGGATTCGAAGCTCCTGATCCGCCGTGCCCGAGACCAGGAAAAAATCCGCGCCATTGACGGAAACGAATACGCGCTCAACCGCGACGACCTCGTGATCGCGACGTCGCGGCGCGCCGTGGCGATCGCCGGCGTGATGGGCGGGTCGGAGTCGGAGGTCAGCGCGGGAACGCGGAACATACTTTTGGAGTCCGCCTATTTTCAGCCTGTTTCGGTGCGCCGGACTTCCAAGAAGCTCGGCCTTTCCAGCGATTCCTCCTATCGTTTTGAAAGGGGAGTCGATCCCCGAGGCGTGGACTGGGGCCGGGAAAGGGCGGTTTATCTGCTGCGCCAACACGCGCGCCGCATCGGCCGCGTGAGCGCAGTTTACAAGTCCGGGCGCCCTCCTATAAAGGAACCGGTGATTCAGTTCCCGGTGGCGGAGGTGTCCCGCATCCTGGGGCTCGAGATCCCGGCCGCCAAAGTTTCGAAATACCTGCGCGCCTTGGGGCTGTCCGTCAAGGCCGCTTCCGCCGGCAAGCTCACGGTCAAAGTGCCTTCCTTCCGCCAGGATTTGAGCCGGCCCTGCGACCTAGTTGAGGAAGTGGCGCGCATCCACGGCTACGACCGGATCCCGGAAAAGCTGCCTTCGCTCGAACCGGTCTACAGACCGCTTCCGGACATTTATCGTTTCGACAGGACGGTCCGGCAGGTCCTGACCGGCGCCGGGTTTTATGAAACCGTGACTTTCAGCCTCATCAACGGGAAAATTTTCGAGAAGCTGGGCGTGTCCCTGGAAAACCGGGCCACCCGCATCGTCAATCCGCAAAACAAAGACCTCGACCTCATGCGCCCCGGTTTGATTCCGAGCCTGCTGGAAGTGCTCAAGACGAATTTCTACCACGGCGGGACGGACGTCCGCATTTTCGAGCTGGCGAACGCCTACGGGGCGGAGGCGGGAAAATCCCTGCCGTCGGAAGAACCCACGCTCGCGATGGCGCTCGCCGGGGCCCGCGAACCCCATTGGCAGGAGAAAGGACGCCCTCACACTCTTTTTGACCTGAAGGGCGTGTGTGAAGCGCTTTTTCAAGCCGGCGGCATTCCGCAGGTCGAATATTCCGAAATTTCCGATCCTTTTTTCTCGCGGGGCTACGCCTGCCTCTCGGGCGGGCAAACCCTGGGGATCTTGGGCGAGATCGCGGGGCCGGCGAAGGAACACTTCGATCTCACTCAACCGGTTTTTGCCGCGGAGTTCCCGTTGTCTGTGCTGGCGCGGCTGCTGTCCGCCGAAAAAAAGTTTTCGCCGCTGCCCAAATATCCTTCCTCTTACCGGGACATGGCTTTGGTCTTGGACGAATCCGTCCGGGCCGGGGAGGTCCGTTCGTTGATCCAATCGCTGGGGATTTCCGTGATCCGGAAGGCGGAGGCCGCCGACCTTTATCGCGGCGGGCAAATCCCGGCGGGCAAGAAAAGCCTGGCCCTTTCCATCGAATACCGCGCCGACGATCACACCCTCACCGCGGAGGAAATCAACCGCGTCCACGGGCAAGTCCTCCAGGCCGTCCGGGAGAAATTCGGCGCCGCGTTGCGGTCCTGAGCGCCGGGTTTCGCCTTGCTTTTGAATCGACGGGTGCTATATAATCCGATTGAGGCCCTGCTGTACACGTGATTGAAGCGATTCTTTTTGAACCAACACTATGTGAACAGGGAGTCGGGCTCGAGATATGGAATGGACGCCTGGCCATTTGGGAACCAAGAAGTATCCGGTAGACTCCCGCCTTTAAAAAAAGGGTTCTTTAAATGCGCTCACACGGTATTTGGGCGGGGCCTTCTTTTATCATCCCCCCTCCGATCGCCTCTGAATTGACCCCATGACCCAGGATCTCTTCGATTCCAACTCTTCGGAATGGAACGCGCCGCTTGCTTTTCGCATGCGCCCGCAGACTTTGGAGGAATTCGTGGGGCAGGAGCATTTGCTGGGAGAGGGGAAACTGCTGCGGCGCTCCATCGCCGCGGACCGCGTCTCTTCCCTGGTCTTCTACGGGCCGCCCGGCACCGGCAAGACGACCTTGGCTTACCTCATCTCCAAGGCCACGCGGGCCCGGTTCAAGACCGTGAACGCCGTGACTTCCAATGTCCAGGAATTGCGCAAGATCCTTGAGGAGGCCATTTACCGGCGCCGGCAGGAGAACGAGCGCACGCTCCTGTTCATCGACGAAATCCACCGCTTCAACAAGGCCCAGCAGGACGTCCTTATGCCCGAAGTGGAAAACGGGGCCGTTATCCTGATCGGCGCCACCACCCACAATCCCTCCTTCTCGATCAACGGCCCGCTCCTGTCCCGTTCCGTCATCTTCGAGCTCCGGCCGCTCAGCGAGGACCAGATCATCCGGATCCTGAAACATGCCCTGTCGGATCCCGAGCGCGGATTCGGGAAATTGAAGATCGAGGCCGAAGAGGAGGCCTTGGTCCATCTGGCGAAGAACGCCGCCGGCGACGCGCGCAGGGCGCTCAATGCCCTGGAGATCGGCGTCTTGTCAACGCCGGGCGGCCAGGGAACGATCCGGTTTGACCGCAAAGTCGCCGAAGAGTCCGTTCAACGGAAAATCGTTTATTACGACCGCGACGAAGATTATCATTACGACACCGCAAGCGCGTTCATCAAGAGCATGCGCGGATCGGACCCCGACGCCGCGGTGTATTGGCTGGCGAAAATGCTTTACGCGGGCGAAGACCCGCGCTTCATCGCGCGGCGCATGATGATCCTGGCGGCCGAGGACATCGGCAACGCCGATCCGCAGGCCCTCATCCTCGCCACCAGCGCCATGCAGGCCTGCGAATTTGTCGGCCTGCCGGAGGCCCGGATCATCCTGGCCCAAGCCGTGGTGTATCTGGCATCCGCGCCGAAGAGCAACGCGTCTTACCTGGCGATTGAAAACGCCACCGGAGACGTCGAGAGCCAGAAGGTCGAGGAGGTCCCGGAGCATTTGCGCGACACGCATTACCGCGGCGCGAAGAAGATGGGACACGGCGAAGGCTATCAATACGCGCATGATTTCCCGGGCCATTTCGTGGACCAGGAATACCTCGGCAAGAAGAAAAAATATTACTTTCCCACCGATTCCGGTTTCGAAAAGAATGTTAAAGAGAGACTCGAGGCGCTGGAACGCCGGCGCGCTCGGGACCAAGGAGCTTCGGCATGAGCCAGGATGACCCGTCGTTCAGTTTCGATCGCCTCGTGGGAAAGAGCCAGATTTTCCGGGACCTCATCGAAAAGATCAAGGTGGTTGCGCAGTACGACGTCGCGGCGTTGATCACCGGCGAGACGGGCACCGGCAAGGAACTGGCGGCGCGGGCCATCCACTACAACAGCCCCCGCAAGGACCAGGAGTTCGTGGTCATCAACTGCTCGGCCTTTTCGGAGTCCCTGCTCGAGAGCGAGCTCTTCGGCTATGTGAAGGGTTCGTTCACGGGGGCCATGGCCGAAAAAAAGGGGCTGTTCGAGGCCGCGGACAAAGGGACTTTTTTTCTGGACGAGATCGGAGACATGAGCCCGGCGCTCCAGGCCAAGATCCTGCGCGTGCTCCAGGAGGGGACTTATTTCAAGATCGGCGCCACCTCACCGGTCAAGGTGAACGTGCGGGTGATCGCCGCGACCAACCGCGATTTGAGAGAGCTCATCCGGGAAGGGAAGTTCCGGGAGGACCTTTATTACCGGATCAATGTGGTGAGCCTGCATTGCCCGCCGCTCCGCGAACGCAAAGAGGACGTCGAGGTGCTCACCCGCCACATCCTCGCCAATATCGCCAAGAAGAACCAGGAACCCAAGAAGGAAATCTCGCCGGGCGCGATGGCCATTTTGAAGAAGCACGACTGGCCGGGAAACGTCCGGGAGCTGGAAAACGAGCTCGAAAAGGCCGTGATTTTTTCCTCTGAGAAGAAGATTGTCACCGAGGACAGCTTGAGTCCGGATTTCCTCCAGCGGGTGCAGAACCGCCAGACGGAACTCCTGGAAGAAGCGGCCGGGGCCGTTTCTCTGAAGGAGATCAAACGGCAAGCGGTCGAGCAAATCGAAAGAAAAGTCATCCAGCGCGGGCTCGAAAAAACCAATTGGAACAAGACCGCCTGCGCCAAACTCCTCCGGATCTCGCGCGTGGACCTGATCCGCAAGATCGCGCGCTATCAAATCCGCAAGGGGCCGTTTTGAGCCCGATGAACCCCGTTCCTCAAATCGTGAAGCGGAAGATCGGCGTGGTCCACATTCTGGACCTGCAGGGGGAATTCATCGGCCCCTGGGCCCTCCGCGCCAAGGAAGAGATCGCTTCTTTCATCAAAAGCCACAACACCAAGAACCTCCTCATCAATCTGCGCGGCCTCAGGACCATCGACAGCCTCGGCGTGAAGGCGGTGGTGGACAATCTCGCCGGCGTCGAGCGGAGCGCCGTCGTCGTGGGCAGTTTGGGAGTCATGGAGATGTTTTCCCGGGTGGCGGCCGCCCGGCCGATCAAATTTTTCAAGAGCGAAGAGGAAATTATCCAGCATTTCGGCGAGGACCTGGTCCGGTGGGAAGAAAAATCCTACGAGGAAAAGAGGCGGCACCAAAGACTGAAGACGGCGATTCCTCTGGAATTTTCTTACGAAGAAAACGGCGGGGAAACGGTCTTCTTCCACGCGGTAGTCACTGACTTGAGTGTCGGCGGGCTCCTGGCCGAGTATCTGGATCTGTCGCGGGAATCCTTCGGCAAATTAAATTTGGATCCGACGGGGATGAGAGTGCTGAATCTCAAGATCAAATTGTCCGAAAAAGATCAAATCGAGGCCAAGGGCCGCGTGGTCCGGGCGGTATTTGAAAGCGATCAAGT
>JACQVP010000080.1 GCA_016209715.1 Candidatus Omnitrophota bacterium | reverse complement strand
CGCGGGCCGCGGCGGAACGGTCGCGGGCCACCGCAAAGGCGACCGCGTGTCCTTCCTCCCGTAGCCGGTCCGCGAGCAACAGGCAACGCACCAAGTGTCCGGTGCCGATTTCCGGGATGCTGCCGCCGTCGCATCGAAAAAGAATCCTCATGGCTGGTTACGCGCGCGTCCTCCGCATGAATATTTTGGATTGCGTCACGGCCGAATTGATCCCGCGAAGTTCCGGCCGGGCCTTGAACAAGGCCGCGATCTCGGCCGCTCCGAACACGGGATTCGCCGGATAGAGGGCGTCGTAAACGGAAACCGCGAGTTTAAAATCTTCTTCCGTGTCGACGCATAGCCGGAGGTCCGAGCCGTCGGCCGGGGCCGTGACGCTCACGATTTTGAACTTCTCGGGATAATCGTAGACGAAATTGGTGACATGCTCGCGGTAAAGCGGGTCTTTCAACTCCCGGTGAAGTCTTTCCAAAAGCGAGAAGGACAGGACTTCGGTGTCGAAGCCCCGGGGATAGGTCCGCACGAAAACATTGCTGGACAATTCGGCCCCGGGTTCGGCCAAATGGGCCGCGATCACGCGGTCGGTGACTTCCGGATCGATGAGCGGACAATCTCCGGTCAGGCGGACCACGACCTCGCCCCCTCGTCTCGACGCCACCTCAAAATAGCGGCCCAAGACGTCGTTTTCGGGACCGCGTTCCACCAGAAATGACCGTTCCCTGGCGAAATCCACGACGGCGTCGTCCCCCGGACTGGTCGAGGTGGCGATCACAATCTCGTCCAGCTGGCGGCACCGCCGGAGGCGCTCGATCATGCGCTCGAGCATGGGAACGCCCAAAATGGGCCGGAGGACCTTTCCGGGCAGGCGCGTCGAGCTCATTCGCGCCGCAATCACGGCTGTCTTTTTCAACGCGTCACCCTCCGGTAAACGAGGATCGGTTTCTCCGCCTCGTAAGTCTTGATATCTCCGGCGCCGAGGATCGTTTCGGTGCGGCGGATCTCCCGCACCATCTCGCCCAGCATGGCGGGATCGCAGGAGATCCCGTGGTCGGGTCCCTCCATGGCCCGGTCCAGAGTGAAATGTTTCTCGATCACGGCCGCGCCGGCCGCCACGGAAAGCACCGGGACCCGGATCCCGAGGGTGTGGTCGGAATATCCCACCACGCAGCCGTACCGTTCCTTCAGGGTCCCGATCACGCGGAGATTGGCGTCTTCTTCCCGGTTGGGGTAGCTCGAAATACAATGCAGCAGGGCAAAGGCCGTCGCCTCTCTTTTGAAAAGGGACACGGCCGCATCCACTTCCGTTTCGTTGGTCATGCCGCGAGAAACGATGAGCGGGATCTTTTTGGACGCGACATGACGCAGGAGTTTCAAATTGACGATGTCGAACGAAGCGATCTTGATCAGGACCGTTCCGAGTCCGGCCAGAAAATCGGCGCTTTCCTCGTCAAACGGCGTGGAAAAAAACAGGATGCCTTCCTCCCGGGCAAGCCGGAACAGCTTTTCCTGCGCCGAATAGGAGAGTTCGCATTGCTTGAGGATGCCGAAGATAGGGCTGTCTTTCGCCACCCGCTTTTCCGTGATATAAGTTTGAAATTTGACCGCATCCGCGCCGTTTTTTTTGGCTTCCAGAATCAGCCGCTCCGCCAGCTTCAGGTCCCCGTTGTGATTGATGCCGGCTTCCGCGATCACGAACACCGGACTGTTTGCGCCGATCGTCCTCCCGCCGGCGGTAATTTGTTCCTGAGACGGATGGTTCATGCTGGACCTCCTGGCTGGGTATGTGGATCCGATTGCGGCGCGGCGCCGGCATCTTTGGAAGCCGGCGAATCATAGCTGTGAATCCAGCGCCTTCCCTTGTTGTAAAGAATGCCGACCTTGTCTTCGAGTTCAGGCGATACCATGCGCAAAATCTCTTTGCCCATGATGCGGTATTGTTTCCCCACCTTGGCGGCGCGGATCAATCCCTTTTTGATGAGACGGCTAAGCGTGCTGGGGCTGACCTTGAGGAGTTTTTGAGCTTCCTTGGGAGTGTAGACTTGATTTTCGTTGATTTCCATGACTATGGGATGTAAGGGAAAAGATTATACTGGCTTTATCAGTACTAGTCAACACCCGTCAGCAGATGTCACCAAAACCGCTTAAGCTTTCCCTCCTGCCATGTCCGGAAGTAGGACTTAAATATATAAACCATTGTTTGATAATGAGTTAAAAACAATCTCGCCCTTAAAATGTAAATCACGGCGCCTCCTATTAATATCATCGCGCCCGGCCACTCCCTGCTCTGCTGCAGAATTCCGGCTGAAAGCCGGTGCGGAAAGGGGTTCCGGCCAAAGTATGAAACCACGGCCGCGGCGCAAACGCCCAAGAGGATGAAGACCACGGACAGGTTGAACAGCCTCTGGTTCTGTCCGTCCGAAGTCGAATACGCGGCGGTCGTGCGCAGCGCCAGGTGGGATTTCAACTCACCCCCGACGGTCACGACCAGGCTGACGGCCGGCGAAAACCAGGGATTCAAGCCGAAGGAGGCCACAAATAATGTAACCGCCATCGCGCTCAGGGCTCGCGCGGCGATCAGCCATCCGCGCATGGCGGAAAGAGGAAAGGAGGTCCGCAAAAGGGCGGCGGTAAAAACGAAACGGAAAAACTCGAGGGCGCCCTGAAGCAGGCCCGCGCTGGCGACCGGGACGATCCAGTTAATCAATCTTCAGGTCTTTTTGACGGCCGTGGTGACTGATTTCCACAGGTAGCGGAAAATCGCGGAAGGCTCTTTGACGAAGTAGTCTTTGAAGAAGCTTTTGAGGTAGGAAACGGGATCTCTCCGTAGAAAGTTGAATTGGGTCTTGAGCGAGGCGCGGGCGACCATGGCCTCCAGTTCGTCGGCCGTGAAATCCGGCGTTGAGATCTGCCCTTTGGTGAACGACAGGCCGTTGTGGAAATCAAACCCCTCGGCCAGATAGCCGCTTTCGCTCGCGATTTTGTAAAGCTCGGTGCCGGGATACGGCGTGGCAATGAAAAACTTGGCGTTGTCGACGTTGAGCTTGTTGGCGAAATTGAACGTGTCCTGAATCTGCTCCTTCGTCTCGCCCGGAAACCCGACCACGAAGAAGGTGTCCAGTTCGAAATCCAGATCCTTGGCCATGGCCACCACCTCTTCCACTTTTTTAAGCTGAAGAGGCTTTTTCACGATGTCATGCAGGACCTGCTGGTTTCCGGACTCCACCGCGATCGTGAGACGGTAGAATCCGGCCTTCTTCAATTTCTCGAGCAAGGACCTGTCGAGGACCCAGGCCGCGATGCCGTTGGGGGTCGTGAAGCTCAAGCCCAGGTCGGCCTCGATGATTTTATCCAGCACTTCATGGGCGCGCGGCTTGCTATAGGTGAGATTGTCATCCTCGATCTGAATTTCCTTGATCGCGTAGCGGTCGACCAGCAATTGAAGTTCTTCCAGGACATTCGCTCCCGAGCGCCCGCGGAATTCACGGCCCCAAACGGTGTGAATGGAGCAAAAGGTGCATTTGGCCGGGCACCCGCGCGAGGTGATGATCGGAGTGCTTCTCTTGTGCCGGGTGGCCGTGCCGTGCGGACGGTCTTTGACAAAGTACTCGTCCATCGGCAAAAGATGCCGCGCCGGATGCGGCAGCCGGTCGAGCTCCATCAAAAATTCTCCAGGCCGGGTCTTGATCATCTTTCCTTCGCGGTTGAAGACGATCCCCGGGACCTCTTCCAGATTGCCCCCGCTTTCGAGGGCCTGAAGCAGGGCCTGGAACGTCAGCTCCCCTTCGGCCGGAATCACGAAGTCGACCGTTCCCTGGCCCATGACCTCCTCGGTCATCGCCGACGGATGGGCGCCGCCCATGACGGTGACGATTCCGGGGTCCAAATCCTTCACGATCTGGCAGATTCGGTAAGCGGATTTGGCTTGAATGGTAAAAAGACAGGAGATCCCCACCACGTCGGGCTGGAACTTCGTCAGGACTCGCTTGATTTCCTCATCGGAAGAACCGTAACGGATGAAATCCTCGTAGACCACCTCGGCGTGGTCGAACCCTTCGATCAGCGAATCATAGAGCATGACTTCGTAGCCGAGCTTTTCCAGGTAGGCGCCGAGATAGGCGATCCCGAGCGGCGGTTGGACGCGCTTGGGCATCGTCGCCGGAATGGTGTAAGGAGGCAAAATCAAAAAAACTTTTTTTATTTTACGCGCGAGTCTCATGAGGTTATCCGTCCGATCCGATGGCCTCCACGGGGCATTCGGACAAGGCCAGCTTCACTTTGTCGATTTCCTGCTCGTTTTCCGGCTGCTTGTAAACATAGGAGTACCCCTTTTCCTCATTTCTGCGGAAATTGAACGGGGCGCTCTGCCGGCACAGGTCACAGTCAACACATTGGGTATCGACATAATAGGCGCCGGCCGCATTGGACTCCTGTTTATGGGCCTTGTCAGCCATGGTTTAGGTTCGGGCTCCGAAATCAGCCTATAATGCAACAAAAAGACTCAGAATTCAATGCTAATATTATCGGCCCTTCCCGGCGGAGCTGAATGAAGAAAGCTTGAGAAACCATACCATTATAAGGGCTTCAAACACGATTTTGCGGGAAATCTTGGAGCTTCCCGCCTTGCGGTCGGGAAATTGAATGGGGATCTCGATCAGACGGAAGCCTTTCTTGAAAGCGCGGTATTTCATTTCGATTTGGAAGCAATACCCATCCGAATGG
>JACQVP010000078.1 GCA_016209715.1 Candidatus Omnitrophota bacterium | reverse complement strand
GTCATGGGCTATACCGAATACGAATCGCTTGCGCTAAAATATCAGGTGCCCATCGTGGTCACCGGTTTCGAGCCGGCGGACATTCTCGAGGGCGTTCTCTTGTGCGTGCGCCAGCTGGAGGAGGGAAGGGCCATCGTGGAAAATCAATACTCGCGTTCGGTCACCCGTCTCGGGAACCTCCCGGCGCAAGAGTTGATCCGGAAAATTTTTACGGTCACCGTCCGTAGTTGGCGCGGCATCGGGGAGATTCCCCGGAGCGGGCTGGCCTTGCGGGAGGAATATCGCCTGTTCGACGCCGAGGAACGGTTCGCGCTGGAGGATTATCACGCCGAGGAATCGGCCGAATGCATCAGCGGTCTCGTGCTGCGGGGACTGAAAAAACCGTTCGAATGTCCCGCCTTTGCCGCGCGCTGCCGCCCGGAACATCCGCTCGGGGCGCCCATGGTTTCCGGCGAAGGAGCCTGCGCCGCGTATTTCCGCTACCGGGGGAGGCGCGTCTCATGAGCGAGGGCGTCTTTCCGGTCCCCCATTGCCCCGTCCCTCCGGTTTTGCACGAGACCGTCCAATTGGCGCACGGCGGCGGCGGAAAGCTCATGCGAGACCTGATCGAGGGGATCTTTATTCCGGCCTTCAAAAATTCCATTCTCGAATCGCGCCATGACGCCGCGGAAATCCGGCTGAAAAGGGCTCGGGCCGCCTTCACCACGGACACGTACGTGGTGCGGCCCGTTTTCTTCCCCGGGGGCGATATCGGCAGTCTGGCCGTGTACGGAACCGTCAACGACCTGGCGATGAGCGGGGCGCGGCCGCTTTACCTTTCGAGCGGATTCATTTTAGAGGAAGGTTTTCCCATGGAATCGCTGCGGCGCATCGTCGAATCCATGAGGCGGGCGGCCGAGCGCGCCTCCGTCGCGCTGGTGACGGGGGACATCAAGGTCGTCGACAAGGGGAAGGGCGACGGCGTCTTCATCAACACCGCCGGCGTCGGGATCATCGAACATGAACTTTCCATTATGCCTCAATCGGTCGCGCCGGAAGACGTTATCCTGTTGAGCGGGGACCTCGGCCGGCACGGGCTCGCCGTCATGGGCGTCCGCGAGGGCCTGCGGTTTGAGGGGCCGATCGAGAGCGATTCGGCGCCGGTGGCGGACCTGATCCTGCGCTTGCTCGGGGCGGGAATCGAAATCCATTGCGCGCGGGACCTCACACGGGGCGGCCTGGCCAGCGCGCTCAATGAAATCGCTTCCGTCCGCGAGCTCGAGTTCCGGATCGAGGAAAAAAGAGTCCCCGTGACGGAGGCGGTCCGGGGCGCCTGCGAAATCCTGGGGCTCGACCCGTTTTACGTGGCCAACGAAGGCCGTTTTGTCCTTTTCGTTTCCCGCGATCAGGCTTCGCACGCGCTCAGGCTGTTGAAGGAGGAACATCAGGAAGCCGCCGTGATTGGCGAGGTCAGGGCGGAGGGGCCTGGCCAGGTGGTCCTGAAGACCGTGATGGGGACCTGCCGGGTGCTGGACCTGCTGTCCGGAGAACAGTTGCCGCGTATCTGCTGACATGAGGTTCCGGAAATGGGCGGGGTTGGCGGTTTGCGCGGGATTCGGCATGTTTGCCGGGGTGGGCGGGTACACTTTCCACTACGCCAAAGGGACTTCTTATCTCAGCAACGATCCCCGCGCCTGCGTGAACTGCCATGTGATGCAGGAGAATTACGACTCCTGGGCGAAGTCCAGCCATCATTTCGCGGCCTCCTGCAACGATTGCCACATCCCTCACGCGTTTCCGCAAAAATACATCGCCAAGATGAGGAACGGCTGGAATCATTCGAAGGCCTTCACGCTGGGAAATTTCCCGGACCCCATCCGCATCACGCCGGTGAACCGGGAGATCCTGGAAAATAACTGCCTTCATTGTCATGAAAATCTGGTCGGTGACATCGCCGGCCATGGAGAGAAGCCCGGCGGGCGGATCCAATGCGTTTCCTGCCACCGGGCCGTGGGACACGTCAACGAATAAAAAGCGAGGGCATCATGCGTAAATACGCGGGCTATCTGGTCACCGTCGTTCTATCCGTTTTAGGCACCTGTCTGGTCGCGGCGCTCCTGCTCAATATCCAGGAGCGTAAAATCGAAAGCCGTTCCAAACACGTGGAGGTCGTCCCTCTCGGCGAGGAAACCACGGACCCGGCGGCGTGGGGCAACAATTTCCCGCGGGAGTACGACAGCTACAAGCGGACGGTCGACACCGCGCGGACCCGCTACGGGGGGAGCGAGGCCTTCTCCAAACTGGATGAGAATCCCGCCTGGAAGCGGATCTTCGCGGGATACGCCTTCAGCGTGGATTACCGGGAAGAGCGCGGCCACGCCTATTCCCTCGAGGACCAGAAGGAAACGCTGCGGACGAAGCAGTTCAAACAGCCCGGGGCCTGCCTCCATTGCCACGCGGGCGGGATGAAGCGGATTTACGAGAGCGAGGGCGGGGGCGACCTCCAGGCGGGTTTTGCGAAGGTCAACGCCATGCCGCTGGAGGAGGCGTGGAAATTCGCGGAGCACCCCGTGGCTTGCGTGGATTGCCATGACCCGAAGACCATGGATTTGCGCGTGACGCGCCCCGGGTTTCTCAATGGCATCAAGGAATTGAAGCGCCTGGAAGGAATCGAAAATTACGATCCGAACACCATGGCCACGCGGCAGGAAATGAGGGCCTTCGTATGCGGGCAATGCCACGTCGAATATTATTTCAAGGGAGAAGGCAAATTCCTCACCTATCCCTGGAGCAAAGGATTGAAAGTCGAAGAAATTGAGGCCTATTACGACGAGGCCGGTTTCAAGGACTGGGCGCACGCAGAAACCGGCGCGCCGGTTCTCAAGGCCCAGCATCCGGAATTCGAAATGTGGAGCCAGGGCATCCACGCCCGGAGCGGCGTCGTCTGCGCCGACTGCCACATGCCTTACAAGAGGGAAGGGGCGATGAAGGTCACCGACCACCACATCCGCAGTCCGCTGCTCAATGCCTCCCGGGCCTGCTTGACCTGTCACCATTTCTCGGAAAAGGAGATGGTCGACCGGGCGGAGACGATTCAGGCGCGGACGCGGGCGCTTTTGGAACGCGCCGAAACGGCCTTGATCGGACTGATCGATGAGATCAACGCCGCTAAAAAACGGGGCGTGACGGACGAAGCCCTGAAGACGGCCTTTGAATTACAGCGCAAGGCCCAATTCCGCCTGGACTTCGTTTCCGCCGAGAATTCGATGGGGTTCCACGCGCCGCAGGAAGCCGCCCGCATCCTTGCCGAATCCATTGATTATTCACGGCAGGGACAACTGGCAGCGCAAAAATCAGAGTCGGCTGACAAATTGTCATAAGTTTTAACCAATCTGCAACTGAAAGTGTCAGTTTGTCATGAGGATCACCCAGGTTGATAAGGCCTTTGAGTGAAATGACCCTACATTCGAGGCGCCTCCTGTTTTGATTATTGACCTATATTATTGTAAGTATCTACCGGTAAGCTAATTGCAAATATAGCGGTCATTTTTAAAGAATGGCATTCAACTTGCTTCATGTAATAAGAGGTGACCGCCATGAGCTCAGATACGCAGCGGGAAGATCTCAAGCGGTACGAAGAGGCTGTAAGAAATAAGGTTTGCCCCTATTGTGTGGATTTCGGGGCCGACGGAATATGTCATTCGAAAGACCCGTCGGGATGCGCTATCCTGCGGTTTTTACCGGAGTTAGTTGCCATTGCGAAAAGCATTCACGAATTGAAAATCGACGCTTACGCGGAAGCCGTGAAAAAAAATATCTGCATGAAGTGCCGTACCCGCAAGCCCGGCGACCATTGCATGTATCGCGACACTCTGGATTGCGGTTTGGACCGCTATATTCCGCTTATCATTCAGGCCATTGAAGATGCGGCATAATTACCTTGACAGCACTTTTAGTCTTGTGAGAACGTTGGACTTATGAAGTTGTCCGCTACGAGTCCGATTCCTTCATTCACCGAATACTCGGCTTTCTAAAACGGAGAAGCGTTCTATGCAACCTCGTTTATATCGGTATCCAGTCACGGTCTTGTTTTTTGCCGCGCTGATGTTCTCGACGGTTTGTTTCGCCGCGGAAACGCCGGGCGCCGAAACCAAAAAAGAGAAAAAACTTACCGAAAAAGTGAAATCCTGGGGAGCGGTCCCCTGGGAAGGCATCCATTCCATGAAAGGCGCCGAATACGTCGGCTCCGAGGCCTGCGCCGTCTGCCACGAGAAACAGGCCTTGGAATTCAAACATTCGACCCACGCGAGAATCAGCGTTCCGGGCGACGATGTCAAGGCCCAGGGGTGCGAGATGTGCCACGGTCCCGGGAGCATTCACGTTGATAACGGCGGCGGCCGCGGGACGATGGTGAACCCCAAGGAAAACGTCTCCGCCTGTTTCACCTGCCACATGGACAAAAAAGCCGAGTTCAGCCTTCCGCACCATCATCCCGTGCGCGAAGGCAAGATGAGTTGCTCGGACTGCCACAAGGCGCACGGCGAGGAAGTCCGGCCGTGGAGCGCGACCTCGCTCGAAAACATAAACGAAGCCTGCTTCCATTGCCACAAGGAGCAGCGCGGGCCATTCGTTTGGGAGCATGAAGCCTTGCGGGAAGGATGCGCGACCTGCCACAAAGTCCACGGATCGGTCAATGACAAGATGCTGATGGCGCGGGACAACAACCTTTGCCTGAGGTGCCATACCCAGGTCAATTTTCCCTCGATCGGAGGATCGGGACATGCGGGTCGGCTGGCATCGGGTCCTTGCTTCAGCGCGGGCTGCCATACCGCCGTCCATGGTTCCAATTTTGATGAACATCTCCGTTATTGAAAGGAGCGGCACATGAGAATTCCTGACCTTCTTCGTTTGACGATGCTAACAGGCATTCTGGGGATTCTTCTTGCGGGCCGTTCGGAAGCCGCCCTGGAAGCGAATTTCGAAGGGGAACCCGTTCGACAGATTTTCGTGCAGGGCGATGACGAGAAATTCGCCGCGCATCACTGGATTGACGAGGGCTATCACGGAGGCGTGAAAGAATTCGACCTTCACTACGACGAAGTCCCTTACGACGTTCAGGTTTCCATGAAAGGCCATGCCATTCCGACCAACAACGATTACGAAGGGGAATTCCTGGTCACGAAGGAGGGCCTCGGCTACGTCCTCTTTGAATACGAGGAATTCCGCAAATATTACGATGGCACGGGCGGCGTTTTCAAAGACTTTAGCCGGCTGAGAGTGAACGAACTGGGCAAAGATCTTTACCTGGACATCGGTCATTTCGGCGTGGAGGCAGGACTCACGGTCGAGGGATGGCCTGAAATAATCCTGGGCTACGAGCGGGGTTTCCGCGACGGCGCCAAGTCCCGTTTGACCTGGACCACGGTGACGGAAGGCTCGGCTTCGAGGAAAATCGGACCCTCTTTTCAAAATATCAGCGAAATCGAGGATGTTTTCGACATCGAGGCGCGGCACACCGTCAAGGGCGTCCATCTCAAGGGCAAACAGCATTTCGAGTTCGTCGAATCCGAGCTCATGCGCGAGGAGCGCGATCTCGCCAACAGCGCGACGGCTTCCCAGACCAAAATCCGCCAGCAGCATCAGAATCCCGAGGCGCGCCAATTGGCGACGTCTTTCGAGGCCGACAAATGGTTCTGGAACGAGAAGGCCCACGCTTTGGGCGGCTACCATTTCAATCATTTGAACGCCCAGGAGACGGAGAACATCCTCGAACTGAACAACGCCTATGTGGAGAGAAATTTCACGGGCACGCACCGGATAATCGGAGCGCGCGCCGACGCGGATTACGACAGCCACACCTATGTGACGGGATTTGCCGTCAACCCGTGGACGCCTTTGAGCGTGGTGACCCGCTTGAAATCCGAACGGATCTATCGCGAGGGCAATTCGAGATACCCCGCGGATTCAACGCCGGTGGCGGCGGGCGGCGCGGCTCCGGACAACATTGTCGACACGATTTCCGTCAGCGAAACGGACAACAAAGTCCGCAAATGGGGGGAATCCATTTCTCTGCGCTTTACGGGCATACCCCGCACTTCCATCTATAATGACTTCGAGTTGGAACAGATCGACAGCTGGCTGGGAGAGAGCCGGGACAGCCTGGCCGGGCAGTCAGCCCGGAGCGCCGGCGAAATATTCCAGCGCGACACCATCGCCGAGATCCGGCGCGGCGCCTGGACGCTGGGAGGACGGTTCGTGCCGGTCCGCTGGATCGATTTCACGAGCCAGGTGCGGCACCGCCGGGACAACAACGATTACGACGACAAGTTCGAAACCAATCTGCCGTCGCCGGGCCGTTCGGCGTTTGTCGATTGGCAAAACGTCGTCACCGACGAATTCAGCACGCGCGTCACCTTGCGCCCGGTTCGTTGGCTTCAGCCCGCTTACCGTTATCAGTATCGCGACTCAGATTTTTACAGCCGTTTCGAGAGCGATACGGAAAACGTCAAGACGGACCAGAATTCCCATATCAACACCATTGACCTGATCCTGACTCCGAGGAACGATTTGATTCTCATGAGTTCCGTGAGCAAGCAGTCGAATATCATGCGGACGCCGGCCGCGACGTTGAACGACACGACGAAGATTTATCCGTTTCGTTCGGACTTCACAAGCTGGATGTTCAGCGGCAATTACGCCGTGCGGCAGGACCTCGAAGTCAACGGCAACCTGGTATTTACGACGGCCGATAATTATGACGACATCGAGCGGTTCAGCCTGCCTCTCGGCGCTGCCTACGACCAGACGGACCTCACGCTGGGCGTGAGATGGTCGCCGATGAAACGTTTCACGCTCGAGCCGAAATACCAGTATATGCGTTATACCGGCAATCACGACGTCGACGACAGCGACTACAAGGCGCACGTGGCCTGGGTGGAATTTTCCGTGGGATTAGCGTAAGAACGCGACCCCTCAGCCTTGTGGCTGAGGCAAATAACTCTAAACCACGAGTTTAGAGTTTGCATATTAGCCCTCAGCCTTGTGGCTGAGGGCGATAAACGTCTCCAAACTCGAGGTTTGGAGACATCGGAGGCATGCGATGCAAAAATTTAACCGTTTCTTTTTTATGATATTCAATGTCGGGTTGGTGGTGTTTGCTTTGTCGACCGGATTGTCTTTCGGTGAAGACCCGAACCCGGAATTGGTGGCCAAGGGGCGGGAGCTCTTCAACGCGAAAGAGGGGCTGGGTGTCAAATTCGCCTGCATCATGTGCCACAAGGGCGCCAAAGCGGTCAAGAAAGCCAAGGTCGAAGCGCTCGGGGACCAACTGCCCTCCGTGATCAACAAATACATCGTGACCAAGGGCAAAGGCAAGGAAATCGCCCCGGGCAGTCCGGAAATGCAGGCCCTGATCGCGTACATCAAACTCGAACACAGCAAATAATTGACATTTTGTCAGAAGCCCGGTAATACGATTTGTCAGAATCTGTCAGTTTGACAGTTTTTGTTCATAAGGTTCGTTCCAGCCCCACTCCCTCCTCTCCGGTTTTTCTACAACTCCATTAGATTCAACAAGTTATAGAATTGCCTGTTTTCTGGTGGAACTGGCATCCTTTTGGCTCTAGTTATCCGGAAAGGAGCACATTGCGTGTCCAAAAGCATTTTGGTCATCGAGGATGACGATTCATTTCGAGAGTCCTTAAAAAAATTGCTAGAAAAGGAAGGGTATCACGTCCTGGAAGCCGATTCTGGCGAGGCCGGCATGGAGATCCTCAAGCGAGGCCGCCCCGACCTGATCCTGCTGGACCTCTATCTCGGCGGCATCACCGGCTTGGAATTTTTGGAGCGGACAGCAAGGCCCGACCGGCCTCCCGTCATCATGCTGACTGCCTTCGGGGATTGGGGAATTTACGCGGACGCGATGGCCAAAGGCGCCTGCGATTGCATCGCCAAACCGGTGAAAAAAAGCGATCTCATGTCCGTGATCGGGGAAGCGATGAAATGAGGAGCGAGGTCACCGACTTTCTCAAGATCGAATCCGCCCGGGAGCGGCTGGAAATAGAATTGGAGCGCTCCCGGAGATACCGTACGCCTGTTTCTTGTCTTCTCGTCGAGATCGCGAACTTCGAGGCCGTAAAGGCGCAGCACGGCCCGACCGCGGCTTTGGCTCTCGCCGGGGCCATGAAACAATGCCTTCGCTCCGAGACCCGCGCCGTGGACATGCCGGCCTGGTACGGAAGCGGTGGATTTTTCGTCATCCTCCCCGTGACCGGCCGCTCCGGCGCGGCGGTGGCTTCGAACCGTATCCTGAAGAAGGCCGCCTCCCTTTCGATTTCCGCCGGGGACTATTCCTTGAGGCCCGAAATCAAGATCGGCCTGGCGGTGTTTCCGGATCCCCGCGTCCGCGACGGAGCGACTCTGATCGAACGGGCGGAGGAAGATTTGCGCGCGCCCTGCATCGGGTATTGAAAGGACTTGCCGTGACCGACTCACAAGTGAGGCAGGAGAAAATGGCCAGTTTGACCTGGGCGATCGGACTTTCGGCCTTACTGGCGGCAGGGAAGGCCGGGGCCGGGATCTTGTGTTCTTCCGCGGCGTTGCTGGCGTCGAGCCTGGACTCCCTGATGGACACCGGGATTTCCTCGGTGAATTATTTGTCGGCCCTCAAAGGCTCCAAGCCGCCGGATAATGACCACGCTTACGGGCACGAAAAGATCGAAAGCCTGGCCTCTTACACGCAGGGGCTCGTGATTTTGGCCGTGGCCGCCCTCATTTTCGCAGACGCGGCGCGGCGAAGCTGGCATCCGGCCCTACTCACACATTCCGGCGCCGCCCTGGCGACGGTCGCCATAGCCTCCGGCGTCAACCTGCTCGTCACGATCCGCCTGGACCGCGCTGAGAAGAAAACGGACTCGCTGATCTTGCGGGCCGAGAAAGCGCATTACTTTTCCGACTTCCTGTCGTACTTACTCATCTTCGCGGCCTTGCTGCTCGTGCGCTGGACCGGATGGAGCGGCTGGGACGTGGTGGGGGGCGCGGCGCTGGCGGCGTATGTCGCCTTTTTGGCCTGGAGGATTTTGTGGCAGGCCGGGAACGAGCTGGTGGACCGCTCGCTGCCGCCGGGGGCGCTGGATGAGCTGGACCGCGTGATCCGGACCCACCCGGGCGTCCTCAGTTACCATGAAATGAGGACCCGGAAAGCCGGGCCGCGCACGTTCATCGATTTCCATCTGGTCCTCCATCCGCGCCAGAGTTTCGAGCAGGCGCACGATATTTCGGAAACCTTGATTCAGAAGATTCGCGGCCGCTTCGCGAACGCCGACATCACGGTCCACGAGGATCCGGAAGGCGGCGATTGATGTGGCGCGAACCGGTGCGGAAAAGGTACCGCTGGGCTTCCGTCAAGCACGAGCTGGATGAACTGATCCTCGAACTGGCCAAGGCGGAGGACGAAGAGGAGGTCGGCCTGTACCTTCTGAAACTGCACCACGAACACGAGCTGGACCCGGCCCTGTTCGGCGCGGCCGAAAGGGCGAAGATAAAAAAATGTCTTGCGGTGCTGATCCGCGACACGGAGCGGCACCGGAGGCTCTTGAAGGCCGCGGTGGCCGAACTCGAGGCGAAGAAAAACGATGCGGCGTGACGAAATGCTGGAACTGTGGACGATCCGTTTCCGGCGGATCCTCGACCTGGAAAAAAACGGGTTCCTTTTCTATCGGCGCCTGCTCAAACGTTATAAACTCTACTTTGAGGGCACGCGCGCGAAGGAGGTCATCGAGAAAATCATGCGCGACGAGATTCGGCATGTCTGGCTGGCGAAGCAATTGCTGGCCCTGGTCAAAACCAAAGCGAGGCTGAAGTCATGAAACTGGCAACACGGATACGTCAAATCGCCTCCGAGCCCTACCGGTTATTTTTCCCCTTGGGGGTCTTGGCCGGGACGGCCGGGATCGGGCATTGGCTCATTTACGGCGCGGGTTGGATCCCAAAATACTCGACCTACTTTCATTCGTCGTTTCAAATGCTCGTTTACATGAACCTGTTCGTGCTCGGCTTTCTTCTCACGGCGATGCCGCGATTTGCCTCCGCGGCTCCGTCCGGCCCCCGGGAGACCGGTTTCTTTCTCGGTGGCGTGGCCCTCATCGCGGGCTTTCTCTCAGCCGGCGTGTGGTGGGCCGCCGAAATTTGCTACGCCGCCATCCTGTTAGGGCTCGTGGCCTTCATCGTGAAGCGGGTTCGGGGGCGGGGAGATGGCGGGGGAGAACCGCCGGTCGAATTTGTCTGGATCCCGTTCGCTGTTTTGCACGGCGTCACGGGGGCACTCCTTCTCGCGGCGGGCCAGCTCCGGGCCCTGCCTTCCTGGGCCCTGGCCGTGGGCAAGCCCATGCAGGAGCAGGGATTTATCTTGGCCGTCGTCCTGGGCGTGGGCGGGTTCTTGGCGCCTCGTCTGATGGGACGCGCCGTGGTCATCCGGCCGGATGAGGTGCGGGACGCGAAAGCGGTCGCCCGGGCGCGACTCCGGAAGGTCCTCGCCCATGCGGCGCTCGCGGTCACGCTATACGTGACCTTTTGGCTGGAAGGCTTCGGGCAAAAATTGACGGCCGCTTATATGCGGGCCGCCATCGTGACCTGGATTTTCTTCCGGAACGGTGCCCTGCCATGGCCGCCGCGGGTCCCGGACCTTTTCGTGCGCCTCCTTTGGGTTTCGGTGTGGATGGTGTGGGGCGGCGCTTGGGCCGCGGCCGTCATTCCTCAATACCGCGTGGCGATGCTCCACTTGATTTTTATCGGCGGTTTCAGCTTGATGACTTTCGCGGTCGGGACCATGGTGGTCCTGAGCCATTCCGGCCGGGGGATGATGTTGCGCCGTCCGCTCGGCGTGCTGAAAATTGTCGCCGCGGGCGTGGCCTTCGCGGCGGCGCTGCGCGTGGCCGCAGTCTTCTTCCCGTCCTGGTATTTTATTTTGCTCGCCGCGGGCTCGGTCGCGTGGATCGTGTCGGGCCTCGCCTGGCTGATTTTTGCCGCCGCGCCGCTGGCGACTGTCCCGTCCCCCGACGAATTCGAAAAATTTCACGAGCAAGCGAAAGAAAGAGTCTCCCATGGCCATTCCTGCTGAAATGACCCGTAAATTCACGCTGGACGCGATCTTTAATCCCCGCAGTGTCGCCGTGATCGGCGCCTCGCGCCGGGAAGAAGCCGTCGGGCACGCCGTTTTCAAGAACATCCTCACCGGCGGATATCAGGGGACCGTCTATCCCGTGAATCCCAAGGCCGAGAGCATCCTCGGCGTGCGGTGCTACCATTCGCTTCAGGAGATTCCCGGGACGATCGACCTGGCCGTGCTCATCGTCCCCGCCGATTCGGCCGTGTCCGTGTTCCAGGAATGCGTCCAAAAGGAGACCAAGGCCGTCGTGATCATTTCGGCCGGTTTCAAGGAGATCGGGGCCCAGGGCGCGGCCTTGGAACAGGAAATCGGGCGGATCGCGCGCGAGCATCAAATCCCGCTGGTGGGACCCAATTGCCTGGGCGTGATCAACACGGATCCTGCCGTTTCGCTCAACGCGAGTTTCGGGCGGACCATGCCTAAACTCGGAAACATCGCCTTCATTTCCCAGAGCGGCGCCTTGTGCACGGCGGTGCTGGATTACGCCAAGGGCGCCAACATCGGGTTCTCGAAATTCATCAGCATGGGCAACAAGGCCCTGGTGACGGAGCTGGAACTGCTGCAATACCTCGGCCAGGACGACAAGACGGACGTCATCCTCATGTATCTCGAGGACCTCGTATACCCGCGCGAAATGATCGAAGTGTGCCGCCAGATCAGCGGAGACGACGCGAAACGGAAGCCGATCCTGGCCATCAAATCCGGCCGCACGCTCGAAGGCGCCAAGGCGGCTTCGTCTCACACGGGTTCATTGGCGGGGTCCGACGAGGTGTTTACCGCCATCTTCGCGCAGGGCGGGATCTTGCGGGTGGATTCGGTGGATGAGCTCTTCGATTATGCCAAGGCGTTTTCCAGCCGCAAATTGCCGCGGCGAAACCGGGTGGCGATCGTCACCAACGCCGGCGGACCCGGCATCATGGCGACCGACGCCTGCGTTCGCTACGGCCTGGAGATGGCGGCCCTCAAGCCAAAGACCAAAGAGGCCCTCAAAAAATGGCTGCCGCCGACGGCCGGACTGAACAATCCGGTGGACGTGATCGGGGACGCGCAGCACGACCGCTACGAAGCCGCCCTGAAAAATGTCCTGCGAGACCCGCACGTGGATGCGGTGATCGCCATTTTGACCCCCCAGGCCATGACCGACATCGAACAAATCGCCGAAGTGGTCGGCAAGGTGAACGCCCGGACCGGAAAGGTCGTGCTGGCGTCGTTCATGGGAATCGCGGACGTCACCGGGGGCGTGAAGATCCTCGAGAAATGGAAGGTCCCGCATTACCGGTTTCCCGAATCGGCGGCGAAGTCCCTCGGCGCTATGGCCCGTTACACGGCCTGGGTGGTACGGCCGCGGACGGGTTACAAGGAATTCAAAGTGGACCGGGAAAGGTCGAAAGCGATTCTCGCCAAGGCCGGCCGTGAAGGCCGGAAAAATCTCACCGATCTCGAGACCTTTTCCGTGCTGGACGCCTACGGGTTCAGCATCCTCCCGGCGGAAATCGCGCGCACTGCCGCCGAGGCGGGCGACGCGGCCGAACGAATGGGTTATCCGGTGGCCTTGAAAATCAGCTCGCCGGACATCCTCCACAAATTCGACGTCAAGGGCGTGCGCCTGAATTTGAAAAATAGAGGCGAAGTCGTCCAGGCGGCCAAAGGCATTTTCCTGGACGTCCCCAAGAAAAACCCTGCCGCCCGCATCGCGGGTTTGATCGTGCAGAAGATGTCGCCCAAAGGCCGGGAATTGATCTTGGGATTGAAACGCGACCCGCGTTTCGGCGCCATTCTGATGTTCGGGATGGGGGGGACGTACGTGGAAGTCCTGAAGGACGTCACCTTCCGCCTCGCGCCCATCCGGCAGTTGGGCGCCCACAACATGATCCGTTCCATCCGCACCTACAAGCTCCTGGAAGGCACCCGCGGCGAAAAAGTAGCGGATATCCGGAAGCTCGAAGAGAATCTCGAGCGCCTATCTCAACTGGCCTGCGAGTGCGTCGAGATCACGGAATTGGACGTGAACCCCCTCATGGTCCACGAAAAAGGGGCAGGTTGCACCGTCGTGGATGCCCGTATCCTTCTTTCTTCTTGACATTCTGTCACGTCATGACAGAATGTCAATCACATGCCGCGCCGCAAAAAAATTAAAAAAATCCGTCTTTTGACGCTGGGCTTCATGGCCTGGTTCATCGGACTGATCTTCCTTTTCGCCGTCTGGATTTATATCGAAAGACTGGTATGGGGACCCGCCTGGTTCATGCCGCCCGTGATTTATTTCCTCCATTTGGCCCGCGGCATCAGCATCACCGTGGTCTGTTCGTTGATCGCAGTGATTTTCGTTTACCGGGCCAAGAAAGCCGACATTGCCGTCCTGGAGAGGCACAAGGCCTTTGCGTCGGAGCTCATCGAGCGTTCGCAAAACCTGGTCATGGGCCTGGACAGCGGCGGCGAAATCATCATTTTCAACGACAAACTGGAGGAACTGACGGGGTTTTCCCGGTGGGAGGTGATCGGGAAAAAATGGGTAGACATATTTACTCCCCCGGCGTCGCGCGAAAAGATACGGCAGACGATTGAGGGGCTTCTCGCGGGAGGAACGGTGCGGGACTATCAGAGTTCGATCCTGACCCGGAACGGCGAGACGCGGGAGGTGATCTGGAACGGCACGGTCATCAAAGACGAGAACGGGAAAGTCGTCGGGATCGTGGGCTTGGGGCGGGACATCACAGAGAGGCGCCTCATGCGCGAGCAGCTGGCGCTTTTCTCCAGCGCTTTTTCCCATTCGACGGACGCCATGCTGATCACCGATCTTCGCGGCGGCATCGTCGAAATCAACCAAGCCTTCACGCGATTGTTCGGTTATGAGCGCGAAGAGGCCCTCGGGCTCAACACCAGGATCCTGCGCTCGAAATATTCGACGGACGCTTTTTACAAGCATATGTGGGAATCGATCAGCTCCCGGGGCGAATGGAAGGGCGAGATCACGAACCGCACCAAGGACGGCGGCGAAATCCCCATTTGGCTTTCGATCACGCCCATCATTTTGGACGGGCAAAAGATCGGTTATATGGGCATCGAGATCGACATGCGCGAAAAAAAGGAGCTCGAGCGCCGGGCCCTGGAGGCGGAACGGCTGGCGGCCGTGGGAAAGATGTCCTCGCAGGTCGCCCACGAAGTGCGCAATCCGCTGAGTTCCATCAGCCTCAACGTCGAACTCCTGCGCGAGGAGCTGACCTCTATTCTGGACACGAAAGAGGCAAAGGGCAATGAGGCGCGGTCGCTTTTGTCGGCCATCGAGAAGGAGGTGGACCGCCTCTCGGAAATCGCGGGCGATTACCTGAAATTCTCCCGCCTGCCGCAGCACAAAAAAGTGGTGACGCACCTCGACGAGATCATCGAGACGATGATCCGGTTTCTCCGCGAAGAGGCCAGGACGCGCGGCATCGAATTGGCCTTCAAGACCGACCCCATTCCGGCCCTCCTGCTGGACCCGAAACAACTCGAACAGGCGCTGATGAACCTGATCAAGAACGCCTTTGACGCCATGCCGTCGGGCGGTTCGGTGCAAGTCCGCCTGGCCTATGAACCCCAGGGGTTCGCGGTCATATCCGTCCAGGACACGGGAATGGGGATGGACGAGAATACCCGGCACCGGATCTTCGAGCCGTTTTTCACCACCAAAGAAGGCGGGTCCGGGCTCGGGCTTTCGCTCGTGCGGCAGGTGGTGGCGGAGCACGGAGGGAATGTCTGGTGCGAAAGCGTGAGGGGGAAGGGCACCCAATTTTTTATTCGGATTCCATGTTTGAAAGAGGAGGTCCAGACATGACGGCGGAGACGACGGCGGCAACCGTGCTGATCGCGGACGACAATCTCTCTGAGCTCGAGGCCCTGACGAAGGTCCTCGAAAAGGCAGGCTTTCGCGTCCTTCCCGCCCGCGACGGCGAAGAAGGCATCGCCCAGCTTCGCGCGGAAGCGGTGGACCTCATCATCACGGACCTGAAAATGCCGAAGGTGAGCGGCGAAGAACTGATGAAGACCGCCAAGGCGCTGCGGCCCGACGCGGAAATCATCATCATCACCGGACAGGGAACGATCGATGATGCCGTCCAGGCCATCAAAACGGGCGCTTACGATTTCATCGAGAAGCCGATCAAAAAACTCGTCCTCCTGAAAGTGGTCGAGAAGGCGCTCGAGAAACAGTCCCTGGCGCGGCAAAACCTGAAGTTGTCGCGGATGGTCGAGGAGCTCCGGGAGTCCCATGCCCTGGTCGGAAGGAGCCCGAATTTCCTCAAGTTGATGGAGACCGCCTCCCAGGCCGCGGCGAGCGAAGCGACGATCCTCATCCAGGGTGAAAGCGGGACCGGCAAGGAACTGGTGGCGGAATTCATCAAGGACCGGAGCCCGCGCCACAGCCGTCCCTTCGTCAAAATCAATTGCGCGGCCATTCCCGACTCCCTTCTCGAGTCCGAACTTTTCGGGTATGAAAAGGGAGCTTTCACGGGCGCGCAGAGTCGCAAACTCGGCCGATTTGAACTCGCGCACACGGGCACCCTGTTCCTCGACGAGG
>JACQVP010000005.1 GCA_016209715.1 Candidatus Omnitrophota bacterium | reverse complement strand
TCAGCCTTGTGGCTGAGGCAAATAACTCAAAACCACAAGTTTTGAGTTTGAACATTAGCCCTCAGCCTTGTGGCTGAGGGCCATAAACAGCCCCAAACTTGAAGTTTGGGGCTATGGGAGGGCTAAATTTGTTTACGAGAAAACCGCCGCGGAAAGACGATCGCGGCCCCAGACAGCGTTTTTTCAAGAAGAAAGTCTGCCGTTTTTGTACGGAAAAGATCCATTCCGTTAATTACAAAGATACGGATTTGTTGCAGAAATTCATCACCGAAAAGGGGAAGATCGTCCCCCGTCGCATTTCGGGCACTTGTTCGAATCATCAGCGCGCGCTGGCTACCGAAATAAAGCGGGCCAGGTTCATCGCGCTGCTGCCCTTTGTGGGGCAATGACGAACAGCTCAAAGCCGCCGGTTTTGAGATTGGTCATTAGCCCTCAGCTACGTAGCTGAGGGCGATAACCGGTCCCAAACTGGAAGTTTGGGACCATCGGAGGACTGATATGGAAGTCGTGTTGATCGATGACGTGGAAAAGCTGGGGAAGAAGGGCGATATCGTCCGGGTGAAGGACGGTTATTTCCGCAATTATCTTTTCCCGAGGAAGAAGGCCCTCGTGTGCAACGAGAGCCTGGTGCGGGCCTATGAAGAAAGAAAGGCCCGCGAAGAGGAGCAAGTCAAGGCCGAGAAGGAACAGTTCGAGCAATTGGCGGCCCGGATTGCCGGGACGTTTCTGTCTCTGAAGGTGCAGACGGGGGAAGGCGAGAAGCTCTACGGGTCTGTGACCGCCGCGCACCTGGCCGACGCCCTCGCCGAGCGCGGGATCCAGGTGGACCGGCACAATATCGATTTGACCGAGCCGATCAAGCAGCTCGGAAGCTATGAGCTCAAGATCCGCCTGCATCCGGAAGTCACGGCGGTCTTGCGCGTGAAAATCACAAAGGAGTGATCCTTGGCTGATTCAAATTTCGGGACCCAGGTCAAAACATTCGAAAAGCTCCCGCCGCAGAGCCTGGAGGCCGAGATGGCCGTTCTGGGCGCGATGCTCTTCGACGAGACGGCGGTCCCGAGGGTGATCGAGCTCTTGCGGGAAGGTTTCTTCTACGCCGGCGGGCATCAGAGGATCTTCTCCTCGATCGTGAATCTCTTCGAGAAGAACAGGCCGGTCGATCTGGTGACCGTCACGGAAGAACTCAAAGGCCAGAACCTTCTCGACAAAGTGGGCGGGGCGAGTTATCTGGCGCAGCTGGCGGGGCAGATCACCACTTCGGCCAATGTCGAGCATTACGCACGCATCGTCCGCGAGAAGGCCATCCTGCGCCATCTCATCGAGTCGTCCACGCAGATCATCCAGGAAAGTTTCGACGGCGGCGTGGACGCCGGGGCCGTCCTGGACCACGCCGAGCAATTGATCTTCGAGATCAGCCAGTCCAAGATCGAGGGCCGGTTCATCGCGCTGAAGGACATCATCAAGGACAGCATCGAAACGATCGACAAGCTCTACCAGCGCAAGGAACACGTCACGGGGCTCGCCACGGGCTATCACGAGTTTGACATGAAAACGGCGGGGCTCCAGCCGTCGGATCTGATCATCGTGGCCGGACGGCCTTCGATGGGAAAGAGCGCCCTCGCGGCGGGGATCTGTGAGCACGTCGGCGTCGAGCTCAAGCGGCCGGTGGCTTTTTTCTCTCTCGAAATGAGCAAGGAGTCCCTCGTCCAGAGGTTCCTCTGCTCGCACGCGCGCGTCGACGCCCAAAAGGTGAGGACCGGTTACCTTTCGCATACCGATTGGCCCCGGCTGACGAGCGCCGCGGGCAAGCTCTCGGAGTCGCCGATTTTCATCGACGACACGCCGGGCGTCGGGGTCCTGGAGCTCCGGGCCAAGGCCCGCCGGCTCAAATCCCAGTTTGACATTCAACTCATTGTCGTGGATTATCTACAGCTCATGCAGGGAAGGGGCCGCGCGGAAAGCCGTCAGCAGGAAATCTCCGAAATTTCCCGCTCGCTCAAGGCGCTCGCCCGCGAGCTGGCCATCCCGGTGATCGCGGTCAGCCAGTTGTCGCGCGCCGTCGAGGCCCGTACGGGCAACCGGCCGCAGCTTTCCGACCTGCGCGAGTCGGGCGCGATCGAGCAGGACGCCGACCTGGTCGTGTTTGTGTTCCGCGAGGAGTATTACAATCCGACCGAAGACAACAAGAACAAGGCGGAGCTGATCATCGCCAAGCAGCGTAACGGCCCCGTCGGCAGCGTTGAAATGGCGTTCATCAAGGAATGGACGCGTTTTGAAAATCCGGAATTGAACCGGAGCGAGCAGGATTTTTCGTGAGGGAGGGTGACGGAATGAAACATTCGGGTTCTTGGGTCAAACTTTTCGCGGCGGGGACGGCCCTGGCCATGGCATTCTGTTTCTGGCCCGGCCGGAACGCGGTCTTGCGCGCGGAAGAGCCCGCCCAGGAACAGGCCTCCGGAGAGCAGGCGGAGAAGGCGGCCCCGGCCGAGCAGGCCCAGACGCCGCCGGTCATCACCAAGATCGAGATCCGGGGCAATCAAATCGTCAACACCAACACCATCCTGAACAAGCTCCGGGCGAAAGAGGGTTCCGAGCTGGTCCAGGAAACGATCAATGACGACATCAAGCGCCTGTACGGGACGGGGTTCTTCCAGGACATCAAGGTCGAAGTCGTGCCGGAGGACCAGGGGTTTCGCCTGCTGGTGGTGGTGGAGGAAAAGCCCATCGTCCGCCAGATCCTGATCGAAGGCGCGAAAGTATTTTCCATCGAGAAGCTCCGCAAGGAAGTCAATCTTGTCGAAGGCCAGATCCTGGACCCCAAGGTCATCAACGAAGGCGTGAACAAGATCAAGGCCAAGTATTTGAACAAGGGCTTCAAATTTGCCGAGGTTCGCACCGAGACCGACGTGAACGAAGAGACCAAGGAAGCGACCGTGTATATCATCATCAACGAGGGCGTGAAGTACACGATCAAAGAGGTGCGCCTGCAGGGCGTCAAGTCCCTCAAACACCGCGCCGTGAAAAAGAAGATCAAGACCAAGAAAAAATGGTTCTATCGCTCCGGGGTCTATAAAGAAGAGAAGTTCAAGGAGGACCTCGACCGCGTCCGCGCCTATTACCAGGAAAACGGCTTTTTGGACGTGCGCGTGTCCCCGGAATTCGTTTACGACGAGAAAGACCAGAAGATGGTGATCGTGGTCTACGTCGAAGAAGGCAACCGGTACTCGACCGGCGAGGTGCAGATCCAGGGCAATCTTCTTTTCCCGCAAAGCGAAATCTGGCAGAACCTGGCGATGCTGCCGGGTACGGTCTATTCCCAAAAGGGCCTCGTTGACGACGTAGAGGCGATCCGCAAATATTATTTCGAGCGCGGGTACATTGACGCCCGTATCCTGCCCGAAACCAAGTTGAACCAGGACACCGGGAAGGTGGACGTGGTGTATCAGATCACCGAGGGCGATCTCTATTTCGTGGACAAGGTCAAGATCCGCGGCAACACCAAGACCAAGGACATCGTGATCCGCCGCGAACTGAGGATCCGCCCCGGCGAGCGCTTCGACGGCGCCAAGCTGGAAAGGTCCAAAGAGCGCCTGACGAACCTCGGTTATTTCGAGGAAGTCGTCTATGACTCCGAGCCGGGCTCCGAGCCGAACCGGCGTGACGTCATTTTCCGCGTCAAGGAAAAGCAGACCGGGGAATTGTCCTTCGGGGCCGGGATCAGCTCCATCGAGCAATTCGTGGGGTTCGCCGAAATCGCCCAGCGGAATTTCGACCTTTTGAACTGGCCGCGCTTCACCGGCGGCGGGCAAAGCATCTCCCTCAAGGGGCGGATGGGTTCGCTTTCCCGGGATTTTGATTTCAGCTTCGTCGAGCCGTATCTCTTCAACAAGCCGGTCTCGTTGGGCCTGGACCTCTTCAGCGTCACGCGTTTCAAGAACAACGTCGATTTCGACGAGAAACGCCTGGGAGGGACGATCACCCTGTCCAAGGGATTCACCGAATTCGTGCGTTCGGGTTTCGGCTACACCATGGAACAGGTGACGTTGGAAGACATCTCGAGCGACGCCTCTTCCCAGGTCACGCAGTTCGCGGGAGACACCCTCTTGAGCCGCCTCAAATGGTTCATTTCCCGGGATTCGCGAAACAACGTGTTCAATCCGACGCGGGGATCCGTCCTTTCGTTCAGTTCGGAGCTGATCGGCAGTGTGCTCGGCGGCGACGAGGATTTCTACATCGTCCAGACGAGCGGGTCGAAATATTTCACCTTTGCGAAGAAACACACCTTTGAGACCAAGCTCCGCTTGGGAGCGGCGGATTCCTACTCCGGATCCAACACGGTCCCGGTGTTCGACCGGTTCTACGCCGGCGGTCTCGGCACCGTGCGCGGTTACAATGCCCGCCGCGTCGGTCCGAAGGAAGGCGGCGACGCCGTCGGCGGCCAGACCCTGATGATCGCCAACGTGGAATACACGTTCCCGATCATTACCAATTTCAAAGGGGCCCTGTTCGTCGACGCCGGTCAGGTCAACGCGGAAAGTTACAAGATCGGTTTCGGGGATTTCGCCGTCAGCATCGGTCCCGGTTTCAAGGTCAACACGCCCATTGGCCCCATGAACCTTTATTACGGTTATCCATTCGTCAATCCGGATGACAAAAACAAGAACGGGCGTTTCGAATTCAGTTTCAGCCGCGGCTTCTAGCCGGGCTACCCCGAGTCTCTTGATTCGGGGCTATAAGCAGCTCAAAGCTGGAGGCTTTGAGCGATCGTAAACAGACCGAAGACTTGAGGTCTTGGGTCTATTAAGGAGACAAAATGAAGAAATTCACGTTGTTTGCGGCATTTTTCATGATGACGGTTTTGGCTTCGGGTTCCGCCTGGGCGGAAAAAATGGCCTACGTGGACGTGGCCAAGGTGTTTGACACCTATGAAAAGACCAAGAAAAACGACCAGACCCTCGCCGACGAAGGCAAGAAGAAGCAGGACGAGCGCGACACCATGATCCAGGAGATCCGCCGCCTGAAAGACGAGCTGGCGCTCCTGGCCGACAAAAACAAGGAAGAGAAGCAGGCGGCGATCGACGAGAAGATCAAGGCCCTGCAGGATTTCGACCTGAAGGCGCGGGAAGAACTCGGGAAGAAGCGCGACGAAGCCGTCCGCGAGATCCTGAAAGACATCGACGGCGTGATGAACGATTACGGCGCGAAGAAAGGCTACGACCTGATCTTCAACGAGCGCGCCCTCCTCTACCGCAACGAGAAATACGACGTCACGAACGACATCCTGAACGAACTCAACAGCCGTTACCGGGCCGGTAGCAAAGGCAAATAACTCAAAACTACAAGTTTTGAGTTTGGTCATTAGCCCTCAGCTACGGAGCTGAGGGCCATAAACAGCCCAAAACTGGAAATTTTGGGCTATGGGAGGTAGTAATTCATGAGCGGTTGCCAGCAAACTCTCGCCAGGCCGGTCAGCGCCCAGGGCGTGGGCCTTCACACGGGCCTGCCGGCCTCGGTGAAGATCCATCCCGCCGCCGCCGGCACGGGCATCGTCTTCGTCCGCACCGATCAGGACCCGAAACTCGAAATCCGGGCCGTGATCGAGAACGTGGACGTCCAGCAGGGGCAGGGCCGCCAGACGACCCTTCGCTCCGGCGAAGTAAAGATCCGGACCATCGAACATCTGATGGCGGCATTGTTCGGCGCCGGGATCGACAACGCACGGGTGGAGATCGAGGGCGAAGAATTGCCGGGACTGGACGGGAGCGCGGCCGAATATCTGGAGCTTCTGAAGGGGGCGGGCTTGGCCGCCCAGGACCTTCCGCGCCAGGTTTGGGTGGTGGACAAGCCGGCCTTCGTCCAGGGGCCGAATTATTCCATGACCGTTCTGCCGAGCGACCGTTTTGCGGTCTCTTACACGCTCAGCTACGACCATGATTCGCTTCACGACCAGTTTGTGTATTTCGAGGTTTCGCCGGACACCTTCGAATCGCAGATCGCCGCGGCCCGGACGTTCTGCCTCAAGCACGAAGCCGAGGCCCTCCTGAGCCAGGGGTACGGGCGCGGCGCGAGCTTTCAGAACACGCTGGTGTTTGACGGGGGCGTTCCCATCGGCAACACGCTCCGGTTCAAAGACGAAGCGGCACGGCACAAGGTCCTGGACCTGATCGGGGATTTGTTTCTCATCGGCCGGAGGCTCCAAGGGCATGTGATCACTCACCGGACAGGGCACCGTCAAAATTACGAGCTGGTGCGGAAGATCATGGAAACGGCGCCTGCTTCCCCCAAAAAAGGAGACCCCGCGGTCATGAGCGCATCGACGAAGGGAGAACTGAACATCCAGGACATCAAGAAGATCATCCCGCACCGGTATCCTTTTCTCCTGGTGGACCGCGTGACCAAGCTCGAGCCGGGAAAACGGGCCGTCGGGATCAAGAACGTCACTATGAACGACATTTTCTTCCAGGGGCATTTCCCGGAGCATCCCATCATGCCGGGCGTGCTGATCATCGAGGCCATGGCGCAAGTCGGCGGCGTGGTCATGCTTTGCATGCACGAAAACCACGGAAAGATCGCTTATCTCATGAGCATTGACCACGCCAAGTTCCGCCAACCGGTTTTTCCCGGGGACACGTTGCGGCTCGAGGTCGAGGTGGTGCGCAGCCGCTCGAAGACCGGGCAGTGCACGGGCAAGGCGTACGTCGGAGATAAACTGGTCTGTGAAGCCGAGGTCAAATTCGCCGTGGTCGACAAGGACGAATCCGCCGGCCCGGCCTGACCGGAGACGAGAATGAACGTGGAAACCGAAAAAACCGTGATTCACCCCACCGCAATCGTCCATCCGTCCGCCGAACTCGGCCCGGGCGTGGAAGTCGGCCCTTATTCCATCATCGAGGGCACGGTCCGGATCGGCGCCGGGACCAAGATCGGCCCGCGCGTGACCGTGGAGGGCCACACCACCGTCGGGGCGCAATGCGAAATATTCACCGGCGCCGTGGTCGGGAGCGTTACCCAGGACAAGAAATTCAAGGGCGGAAAGTGCTTTCTCGTGATCGGGAACCGGAACAAGATCCGCGAATACGTGACCATCAATCCGGGCACGGCGGAGGGAACGGAGACCCGGATCGGGGACGACAACCTGATCATGGCATACGCCCATATCGCCCACGACTGCGTGGTCGGCAATCAAACCACCCTCGCCAACAACGCCACCCTCGGCGGCCACGTTTCGATCGAAGACCGGGCCATCATCGGCGGGCTGAGCGCGGTGCATCAGTTCGTGCGCATCGGAAGCCTCTCCATCGTGGGGGGCTGTTCCAAAGTGGTCCAGGACATCCCGCCCTACATGATGGTCGACGGCCATCCCGCCAAGGCCTACGGCCTGAACGCGGTGGGCCTCGAGCGGGCCGATTTTCCCTCGGAAGAGCGGTTGCTCCTCAAGAGGGCCTTCAAGATCGTGTTCCGTTCCCGCCTGACGGTGAAGAGCGCCGTCGCGCAATTGGAGTCCGAACTGCCGCCCTCCCCCGCGGTCCTCTCTCTCATCGAGTTTCTGAAAAAGTCCGAACGAGGTATCTGCAAATAGGTGAAGACAGTCGGTCTGATTGCGGGCAACGGTCGTTTTCCTCTGTTGATAGCCCAGGAGATGCGGGAGGAGGGTTACGAAGTCGCTTCCTGCGCGATCCTGGGCGAGGCGGACTCACGCATCGAGCAATTGAGCCGCCGGACCCTTTGGGTCAAATTGGGCGAACTCGGGAAGGTGATCGATTTTTTCAGCCAGGAAGGCGTGACGGAGGCGCTCCTGGCGGGGAAGGTGACCAAGACCTCGCTTTTCAAGGGCGACATCAAGCCGGACCTCGAGATGATCAAGGCCGTGGCCTCGATCCGGGACTGGAAAGACGATTCGCTGCTCGGCGCGGTCGTTCGTCAGCTCGAGAAGAAGGGCATCCGGATCCTCGAATCCACGGCCTTTCTTAAAAAATCCCTGCCCGGTCCCGGCGTGTTGACGCGCCGGAAGCCGAACGCCGAGGAGCGGGAAGACATCGAATTCGGCTGGTGCCTGGCCAAGGAAATGGGCCGCCTCGACATCGGTCAAACCGTGGTGGTGAAGGCCAAGGCAGTGCTGGCCGTGGAAGCGATCGAAGGGACAGACGAGGCCATCCGGCGGGCCGGCCTGCTCGGCGGACCCGGCGCCGTCGTGGTGAAGGTCGCCAAGCCGAAGCAAGACATGCGGTTCGATGTCCCTGCCGTGGGCCTCTCGACGCTTCAGGTCATGAAGGAAATCAAGGCCGCCTGCCTGGCGCTCGAGGCGGGCAAGACCATCGTTCTCGACCGCGACCAGTTTGCGTCCGAGGCGGACGCGGCCGGGATCGCGGTGGTGCTGAAAGGGGATTTATAAGGCCATGCAAGAAAATCTGTCGGGCCTGAAGAGGGAGGTCCAGGAGATGACCACCCTTTTCGAGATCTCCAAGGCGCTCAACTCTTCCCTCGATCTCCGGGTCACTCTCCAAGGCATCCTCGAAATCCTCAAAAAGAAAATGGACATGCACCGGGGGACCGTCACGCTCCTTGACGACAAGACCCGGGAGCTCATTATCGAAGCGGCCTACGGGATGACGCCGGAGGCCATCAAGAGAGGGCGTTACAAGATCGGCGAGGGGATCACCGGCAAGGTCGTCGAAACCGGTGAGCCCATGTTCGTGAGGAACGTCGGCGACGAGCCGCATTTCCTGAACCGCACCGGCTCCCGCGGCGACATCCAGAAGGAGAGCATCTCCTTCATCTGCATGCCCATCAAGATCGACCGGAAGACCGTCGGGACGCTCAGCGTGGACCGGCTCTTCACCGACAACGTCGCGCTGAAGGAGGACGAGCGCCTGCTCACCATCATCAGCTCCATGATCGCCCAAGCCGTCCGGATTTCCCAGATGGTCGAGCGCGAGAAAGAGGCCCTCCTCGACGAGAACCGGATGCTCCGCAGCGAGCTCCGGGAACGATACCGGTTCGAGAACATCGTCGGCGAAAGCAAGAAGATGCAGGACATTTATCACACCATCAATCTGGTCGCGCCGACCAAGGCCACGGTTTTGCTGCGGGGGGAAAGCGGGACGGGCAAGGAGCTGATCGCCCGCGCCATTCACTACAACAGTCCCCGCCGCGAGAAATCTTTCGTGAAATTTTCCTGCGCGGCCCTTCCGGAGACCCTGATCGAGAGCGAGCTCTTCGGCTACGAAAAGGGGGCGTTCACGGGCGCGAACACATCCAAGCAGGGGCGGTTCGAGCTGGCGAGCGGAGGCACCATTTTTCTCGACGAAATCGGGGACATCAATCTGACGATGCAGATCAAGCTGCTGCGCGTGCTCCAGGAAAGGGAATTTGAGCG
>JACQVP010000079.1 GCA_016209715.1 Candidatus Omnitrophota bacterium | reverse complement strand
CCGCCTTGACCATGAGGATGTCCCGGGCCTTTTCCATCAATCCGTAATCCACGGAAATGGACGGAAATTTAGGAAATTCGGCGGCCAGAACGCGCTTCTCCGCCGGGGTGCCCACGGATTTCCGGAGCGCCTGCAGTCCCGGGCGCAGGGCCGGCAGCGCGGCCTTGATCGATTGCAGAAAAAACGAGGCCTGCCACACGAACATCCCGCTGTTCCAAAAATAATTGCCCGCCGCCAGGTAGGCTGCCGCCCTGGCGCGTGAGGGCTTTTCCACGAAACGCGAGACCCTGAAGAACTGGACCCCGCCCTCGCCGGGCACCCGCTTTCCGCAAGCGATATATCCGTAACCGGGATGCGGGACCGAAGGGGGAACGCCGAAAACGACGTGCTTCCGGCGGGCGGCCACGGCCGCGGCGGCCCGGAGATGCTTCCGGAACAGGGCCGCGTTCTGGATCAAGTGATCGGCCGGCAGGGCGGCGAAAACCGCCTGAGGGTCTCTTTTCAGCAGGTGCAGCGCGGCCAAGGCGAGGCAGGGCGCGGTGTTCCGGGCGCACGGTTCGGCCAGGATGTTTCGCGCGGGGAGACCCGGCAAAATTTTGGCGACGGCCTTCTGCTGCCGGACATTGGTGACCACCAGGATGCGCTCGGCGGGAACGAGCGGCAGGATCCGGCGGACGGTCTCCTCGAGCATGGTCTTTTGGCTGACGATGGGGAGAAGCTGTTTGGGGCGGATCGCGCGGCTGAGCGGCCAAAAGCGGGTGCCCGAACCGCCCGCCATCAGGACCGCCCAGATCATGACGCGGCCAGTGCCTGAATCTTACCCTCGATCAGGGAGCGGATTTCCTGAAGCCGTTTCTCGGATTGGGCCTCAAAACGCATCACCAGCACGGGCTGGGTGTTTGACGCGCGCACGAGGCCCCAACCGTCGGGGAATTCCACCCGGGCGCCGTCGATATCGACGACACGGAAGCGCGCCTTGAAATCCTCCGCGGCCCGGCGCACGACGTCGAACTTCTTCTCGTCGGGGCAGGGGACGCGGATCTCGGGGGTAGAAAAAGAGGCGGGAACATCGGCCAGGAGCTGGGAGATTTTTTTTCCCTCGCGGTCCAGGATCTCGAGCACCCGGCAGGCCGCATAGACACCGCTGTCGAAACCGAACCAGCGGTGCCGGAAAAACATGTGCCCGCTCATTTCGCCCGCCAGCAGGGCCCCTTCTTCCTTCATCTTGGCCTTGATGAGAGAATGTCCCGTCTTCCACATGATCGGCCGGCCGCCGTGCGCCTGGATGTCTTGAAAGAGAGAATTCGAGCATTTGACGTCAGCGATGACGGTCGCCCCCGGGCATTCTTTGAGAATGCTCCGGGAAAAAAGGATCATGAGCAGATCGCCGGGGATGATCCGGCCCTCCGAGTCCACCACTCCGACCCGGTCGCCGTCGCCGTCAAAGGCCAGGCCGACGTCCGCCTTCTCTTTGCGGACCTCGCGGATCAGGTCTTCGAGATTTTCCGGCTCGCTCGGATCGGCAGGGTGATTGGGAAACTTGCCATCCGGCTCCACGTAAAGGGGAAAGACCTGGTGCCCGAATTTTTTCAGCAAATCAATCACGAACAGGCCGGTCATGCCGTTGCCGCAATCGACCGCCACTTTGAGCGGCCTCGAGAAAGTGAACGCCTTCTCGAGATAGTCGCGGTAAGAAACCACCATGGGCCGCTCGCTCGGCTTCCCTTCCCCGCTCTCGAAATCGCCCTTCTCGATCAGCCGCTTCAATTCCTGGATCTGGGAACCGAATAGGCTGGCGGTCTCGATGCACATCTTGATGCCGTTGTGGTCCGGGGGATTGTGGGAGCCCGTGATCATGACGCCGCCGTCGACGGCGAGATAAAAGATGGAAAAGTACAGGCAGGGGGTCGTGCAAAGGCCGATATCGACAACATGAAGGCCGGTGGAAAGCACCCCCTTACGGAAGGCCTCGTGGATGCGGGGCGAGCTGACCCGGCAGTCCCGGCCGAGAGCGATCACGTGCTTGCGCGCGCGCTTCAATAATGTGCCGTAGGCCTTGCCGATGGCGAAGACCGCGTCGCCGGACAAATCCCGGTCGGCCACGCCGCGTATGTCATATTCTCGAAAAATCTGCGGATTGATGGGGATCATGGGCGAGTCCTTCCTTGAATGCCTCCGCGAGACTTGTCAAAATCATGCGCGAGACAGGATTTGAACCTGTATGCCTTGCGGCGCCAGCCCCTCAAGCTGGTGTGTCTGCCAATTCCACCACTCGCGCTCAACAGAATCATTAATCGTTTCCGATGCCGAGCAGGTCCTTGACAAAATGACCGCCCAGTTCACCGGTGGTGTAGGTTTTGCGATACGTGCCGGTTTGCGGGTTGTATTCGAGGTCTTTCTGTTTTCCGCCGGAGCTACTGGCGCAGCCGCAAAGCAAGGCAAAAATCAACGGAAACGCAAATTTATATTTCATTTCCCCAGTTTTCCCGCATCTCACGCCTGACGAGATTTTCAATAATATGGCTGGGGGACCTGGATTCGAACCAAGATTCTGTGGTCCAGAGCCACATGTGCTACCATTGCACCATCCCCCAAAGACTGCAAAAATTGACGACGAGTCCGGGCCGCGCTGAAAACGCCCGCGTCGAAAGCGGGTATTTTAGCATAGCGCCGCCGCCTTTAAAAAAAATTTATTCGAGGCGCCGGGTCTCGCACATCCGCGAAAAATGAATCGCGCTGGGCCGGATCTTCCGTTCCTGACTGGCGTAGTCCACCTCGACCAGTCCAAAACGCGGGCCGAACCCCTGGGCCCATTCGAAGTTATCCAAAAGGGACCAATAAAGATAACCGATCATAGGGACGCCGTGCGTCATCGCCTTGTGGACGGCCGCAACGTGGGTCCGGATGAATTCCCACCGGTCGGCGTCGTCGGGAGTGCAGCTGCCGTTTTCCGTGATGAGCACCGGCAGGCGCAGGGGTCTTACTTCCATCAGCGTCCGGTACAGCCCCTCCGGATAGGACTCCCAGCCCATTTGATTTCGTTTGGCAATGTCCCGGTGGTGTTTCAGGGAACACATGTCGCCGAAAATGCCCGGGAACCCCAGGTCGGTGAAGTGGATGAATTCCCGCGTGTAATAATTGATGCCCACGTAATCGAGCGTGTTCTTGAAAGGCAGTTTTTCGCAAAAAATTCCGGGAAAGAACAGGTACCCGCGCGTGAGGGCGTCGAATGGGAGCTTCATAAAAAAAAGGTGCCGCATCAGGGCCGAAAAACGGTCCCGCAGCGAATAAGGCGAGCACGGCACATGGTGCGCGACGTGCTGCGCGAAGCTCACGAGCGGCCGCGTCTTCCAGGTCTTCTCGTAGACCCCGTGGATGATTTGATAGGCCCGGCCGTGGGCCAGGATGAAATGGCGGAACGCGGCCAGCGCCAGCATGGGAGACTGCTCGCCGGGCGGCCACTCGCCGATGATGTAGCCGAGGTAAATGAACACCAAGGGCTCATTGATGGTGATCCAATAAGTGACCTGGCCGCCGAGCGCCGTGGCCATCTTGTTGACATACCGTTCAAAATGGGAAACGCATTCTTCCGAGGCCCAGCCGCCCAAACGCGCCAGCCAGACGGGCAGCGTGAAATGATGCAGCGTGACCACGGGCTCGAGGCCCCGCGCCCGGAGCGCCTTCAGCACCTCGGCGTAATGCCGGATCGCGTCCTCGTCCCAGCGGCCGGGTTCGGGCTCCACCCGGCTCCATTCAATGGAGAGCCGATGGGCGTTGTGATGGAGCGACTTGGCCAGATCAAAGTCCCGGGCGTAAAGGCTGTAATGGCGGCAGGCGTCGCCGGATTTCTCTTTGACCTTGCCCGCTTCCTCCCATTCCCACCAGTCGTTCAGGCGATTGCCCCCTTCGACCTGATGCGAGGAAGTCGCGGCCCCCCAAAGGAAATTTTTCGGAAATTCAAGCGGCGGTTTCGAGGTCATTTGATTTTCAGAATCCGTTTAGGGTTCGAATAGTAAATTTTTTCCAGCACGGCCGGGGGCAGGCGCAGCCCCGGCAGGGGTTCGGACGAGGCCCGCTCTTCCAGGTACCACGGCCTTTCGAAAAGATTCATGTCCACCTGCATCCGGCGGCGCAGGAAGGGCTCTTCGGTCTTGCGCGTCAAAATAATGTCCGTTCCCCACAGCAGCCGGTCCTGATTGCGGATGATGAAGTCCCGGAATTTTCTGGGCTCCATCGTGATTTCCTTCAGATAGCGGGGCAGGCCGCCGCCCATGCTCAGGTCCAGAAAAAGATTCGGATAACGGTCCAGCAAGGCCTGGGCGTTTTCCAATCGGGGCGCGGTCTTGGCATAATGGGCCGCGACGACGACCAGGGCCGGAAAATCCCGCAGGATCCTTTCCAATTCCTCCTTCTGGCTCGGAAACTTGGCCAAACTGGCATGGATGAGCAGCGGCAAGCCCTTCTCCTCGGCCAGGCGGTAGACCTCGCGCATTTGGGGATTATCGAGCGGCGTGTCATAAAAGTTCGGATGCCCTCCGATGAGCTTGAGCCCGCGCGCCCCCGCTTCCACCGCCTGCCGGAACACCACCGGAGCATTAGGATCGGCTTCGTCCACCGTGGCAAAGGCGATCACGCGGCCGGGAAACCTTTTCTGGACGGCTAACAGCTCCTCCATGTGGCGCTGGTATCCCTTGTTGTCCTGACCGCCCCCGGTCGGCACGAATACCGCCTGCTCGATACCGAGTTCCTCGGCCACGCGGAAATACATGTCCATGTCGCCCCCCGCCTTGAAATGCTCGTGGGCGCTGATTTTCCTGAAGCGCGAAT
>JACQVP010000077.1 GCA_016209715.1 Candidatus Omnitrophota bacterium | reverse complement strand
CGGGAAGCGCTGGACGAGATTCTGGGAGTTAAAAATCCGGCTGAAAATGCCGTACGGAGGAACCATGAAAAAGTGGCCGCAAATTAACATTCAGATCGGCGACGGGTGCCGGATCGACGAGGACGTGATTTTGGGTTATCCGTCCGGACGGCTGAAGCAGAGGGGGAGCGTGATTCTGGGCGCCGGAGCGAACATCCGCAGCGGCAGTATCGTTTACGAGGACGTGGTCATCGGAGACCGCTTCGAAACCGGTCATCATGTCGTGATCCGGGAGCAGAACAAGATCGGGAACGAGGTCGCGATCTGGACCAACACCGTCATCGACTACGGGTGCGTGATCGGAAACAATGTGAAGATCCACACCAACGGGTATGTGGCCCAGTTCACTGTGATCGAGGACGATGTGTTTATCGCACCCGGGGCCGTGTTCGCCAACGACAAATATCCGCTCAGTCCGCACCTGGAAGGGCCGCTCGTGAAGCGCGGCGCCCGTTTGGGCGTGAACGTGACGATCCTGCCCGGGATCGTCAGCGGCGAGAGGGCGCTGGTCGGGGCCGGGAGCGTGGTGACGAAGAACGTGCCGCAGGACGCGGTCGTGGCAGGAAACCCGGCCCGGGTGATCGGCCGGGCCGAGGATGTCAAAGCAAAACTTGAGGCGAAAGGGAAAATACTGACATGACCATCAAAGTCGCGCTGGCCGGATACGGCCACTGGGGCACCAATTATCTGAGGAATCTGCAACTCATCGATACGGCCGAAATCGCTTACGTGTGCGATCCTTCCCCTTTGGCGCATCGTCGCGTTCAAAAGCTCTTTCCCCACATCCAGACGGTGACCGACATCGGCGTGGTTTTGTCGGACGAGGAGGTGGACGCGGTGATCATCTCCACACCGGCCGCGACGCATTACGAATTGACTAAGAAGGCCCTGCTGGCCGGGAAGCATGTCTTGGTGGAAAAGCCCCTGGCGCTCAGCGTGGAAGACGCCGAGGAACTCGCCTCCCTTTCCCAGGATGCGAAGAAGACGCTCATGGTCGGCCACACCTTCCTTTACAACCCCGCGGTCCGTAAGATGAAAGATTGCATCGACCGGGGAATTTTGGGCAAGATCTATTATCTGCAGGCGGCCCGGACGCACCTGGGCCTGATCCGGAACGACGTGAGCGCCGTCTGGGACCTCGCTCCTCACGACATTTCGATTTTTTGTTATCTGCTGGGCCGTGAGCCGCTCAAAGTTTCGGCCGTCGGGACGGGGCATCTCAATCCAAAATTGGAGGACTTGGCCTTCATCAACCTGTTTTTCGGGGACGACGTCCTCGGAAACATTCACATCAGCTGGGTCGATTCGAACAAGCTCCGGCAGGTCGCCGTGATCGGCAGCAAGGCCCGGGTGCTGTTCGATGACCTGAATCCGCTGGAAAAGATCCGCATCTTTGAAAAGGGCGTCAGCCTTGACAAGCCCTACTCGAACTTCGGCGAATTCCAGCTCCTGCTCCGCGACGGGGACATTCTGAGCCCCAAAGTGGAGGCGGAGGAGCCTCTGCGTAATGTCTGTCTCGAGTTTCTGGATTGCATCCGCACGGGTCGGAAGCCCTTGTCGGACGCCGCCAACGGATTGCAGGTGGTTCGCACCATGTGCGCCATCCAGAAATCCATCCAGGCCGAGGGCCAGCCCGTTTTGATCGGCAAAGAGCCGGCGGTGATTCCGGGACGGGAAGACTGAATAAGTGGCGGCCTCCCGTTCCAAGGTCCTGGTCACCGGCGGCGCCGGTTTGATCGGCTCCCACATCGTTGATCTGCTCTTCGGCAAAGGCTATCCCGTCGTGATCCTCGACAATCTGAATCCGCAAACTCATCCCGCGGGAAAGCCGGATTGGGTGCACCACGAAGCGGAATTTATTCAGGGAGACGTCCGGAACGAAAGGGATGTGGCCAAGTCGCTGGAAGGCGTCCGCTACGTGGTCCACCAAGCCGCGTTCGGAGGCTTCACCGAGGCCGTCTCGGAATACTTCGACGTGAATGTGAACGGCACAGCCCGCATTTTTGAGGTCATTCGTTCCCGTCGCCTGCCGGTGGAAAAAATTGTCGTGGCCTCGAGCCAGGCCGTGTATGCCGAGGGGGCCTACGAATGTCCGAAAGACGGGCCCCAATTTCCCGCACCGAGGACGCGTGCCGAGGAGGGGAATTGGGAAGTGCCGTGTCCCCGCTGCGCAGGCCCGCTCCGGCCGCTCCCGACTCCCGAAACGAAGCCGCTGGCCGGTGAAACGCCGTATGCTTTATCCAAGGAGTTCGAGGAAAGGTTTTCTCTCGCCGCCGGCCGTGACTTGGGTATCCCCGTCGCGGCGCTCCGGTATGCCGTGACTTACGGGCCGCGGCAATCCTTGTTCAATCCATACACCGGCGTGGTCTCCATTTTCTCGACGCGCATCCAGAACCAACTTCCCCCTCACTTGTATGAAGACGGGCGCCAGACCCGGGATTTCGTGTACGTCGAAGACGTGGCCCGGGCCAACCTGCTGGCGCTGGAGCACTCCGGCATCCGGGATGCGGCGTTCAATGTCGGCACCGGACGTTCCACCAGCGTGGGCGACTTGGCATCGAATCTGGCGGTGATCTACGGCAAGAAGATCTCTCCGGAATTCTCCGGCGATTTCAGGACCGGGGACGTGCGCCACATCGTGCTGGATCCGGGCAAAATCCGGAGCTTTGGGTTTGAGCCGAAGGTCTCCCTCGAAGGCGGATTGCGGCGGGTGGCGGAATGGATCGCTTCGCAGGGAGAAATCAAAGAGTATTTCGGCGAGGCTTACAAGCGGCTGCGCGAGAAACGGATCATCCGTTCGCGCGGATAACTCTTTTTAACCGCGCCTTCAGGCCGGAGAAGAGCCATTTAATGCCGCTCAACGTCATGACGAATTCAATCCCATCCGTCTGATTTCCTACCCCGACCCTTTTTAGAGAATAGATATCCGTGAGGCGGTGATTCATTCCCTCTACCGTCGTCAGCCCGCAGGCAAACCCCATTTCGATCAGCGCCTCGCGGGTCGCGGTGTTGAAATCGCCGGCCTGACCGTTCGGATAGCAAAACAAATCGCATTTTGACCCCGTGTGCTTTTCTATTAACTCACGGGATTGGATGAGTTCACGCCGGACTTCTTCGCCGCCGCAATGAGACAGGATTACATGGGAATGGGTGTGGCTTCCGATGGAAACCAGTCCTCCGGCAGTCATTGCTTTCATTTGCCGCCACTCAAGGGGCCGGTATTCCGGGGCCGCGTTTTGCGCCGTCAGCCGGCATCCCAGGGCGGACTCGACGGCCCGCATAATTTTTTCTCTCTCCGATGGTTCGAGTCTCTTGAGCCGCGTCTTCAGCGACGTGAGCGAAGCGAGCGCGGCCTCCGGGGTGCGGCAGTCCGCTTCGATCGGTGCGGAACCGTCAGGCGGGACGGAATAAATCTGCGGCGCGCAATTTAACACGGCGTATTCCAGGCGGTCCGTCCATAAGAAATTTCCTTCGCCCGCAAATTCGGTGGCGACGAAAACCGTGGCCGGGACTCCGTATTTTTTCAAAATAGGGTATGCTAGGCGGTAATTCGAGGCGTATCCGTCGTCAAACGTGACGATCACCGAATAGGGAAGTTCGCGGCCTTCGATTTGGATCGACGAAAGCCACTGCGGAAGGGAGACCGGCCGGTAGTGTTTCGCCAGATACCGGATTTGCTCCTCAAAATTCCGGATCCAGACGTGCTTGCCGTCGTAATTCCAGCTTTCCCGGTGATCGACGGAGTCGGTAAACCCGTGATAGGTGAGAATGATCAATCTCTGCCGGAAGAAATAGCGGAAGAGATGATGGGCCTGGAGCAGAAATAGAAGCCGGTACAAGATCGGTTTGAAGGGCATGTCTAGTGTTGGAAGGCGTAAAATAGTTTCTTCTCGCGCGCTTCGAGCCGCCGTCCTGCCCGGAAGGGGAACCCCGCGGTCATCTTTGAGGGGAGCCATTCCAGGGCGAAGATTTGATAGCCCTCCGGCCAGATCACCCGGCCGAGTGTCCGTCCGTTCCGGAGATCGACTGCGAAGACGCCGCAGACGCTTTTCTTTGCGTCCAGTCCCGGCGCGTAGCGGTAAAACCTCGGAATGACCCGAGAGACCCCGATGAAGGCGATGTTTTCATAGAAAGCCAGGCCGCGCGTCCAACCGGGAAGGTGCGCCAGCGGGCGGAACCGCCCCTTTTCGATCCAGCCGAACTGGCCGTAGCCGCTGTTGTCCACCCAGAGCCGGCCGGCATGCAGACGCGCGGAATGAGGACGGGTCAGGCCGCGCGCGATCACTTCCCGGGTGGCTCCGGAAAAGATGACGCCGCGACCGTCAACGGGATAATCTGGATGGCCCGGCCGCAGCCGGGTGACTTGATCGGCGGAGGCGGAAAAAAAAGACGAAGCCAGGCTTCTCCCGGCCGCTATGGAGTTCAATTGGATGTGATTGCATGATTCGATCGCGCGGCCGCGCACTTCCACGCAGCGCGGCCACCATTCACGGCGGTAGCCGCCGTCCTCAAGGAGGCGGATCACGGCGTTTTGGCCCACGGCGTTCCCGTACAATTTCCCGCTGAGGACCGCCAGGTCGTGCAGGTAGAGAGAGCCGGGATAAAACCGGCTCCGGAAGGGCACTAAGGACCCGGTCTCCGGCGCCGGACCCTTCAGGTCCCTGCGGAGGGCTATCTTGCGGACGGGGCGGAAATCAAAAATTTGATTAGGATTTCTCGAGCTGGCCACATAGAGGATTCCGCGCGCGCGGTCGGCGGCCAGTCCCGACGGATGGGGGAGGCGGAAGAACGACGTGCGCTTTCCCTCGGCCCCCGCGGACAGGGACATGACCAGGTGTTCGTATTCCCGGGTTACGAAAAGGGTCAGCCCGTGGTCTGCGAGAATTTTCCACCAGTTTCCGTCTGTTTTCGCGCGGAGAAGCCCGGGAGGCACGCGGCCGGCTTCTTCCCACTGGCTCGTCACCTGCGCGGTGTCGCGCCATTCGGCGTGGTGCCGGGACCAGAGGTCTTCCAGTTTGCCGGAAATTTTGACGCTCATGGGATCACCCGGACTTGCTTTGGAGCCACATTTGCACCGCCCCTGCGTACATCCGGTACGCGGAATTCAGGTTCGTGGTGCTCTTGCCGCCGAAGCGGCGGCTGGCGAAAATTGGGATCTCGACCAGCGGATATTTTTCCCGCCGGCAGACGACATTGAATTCCAGATCGATCAGGTCGTCCTCCCGTTGAAGTTCCAACAATTTCCCGCAGGAGCGGGGAAAGACTTTGGGGGTGCCGTTGACGTCCCCGTGAAGAAGGCCGAATAGGAGCCGGCACTCCAGATTGTAAACAAAGGAGCCGAGGCGGCGCGACCATCCGAGTCTCACTTTGCGGGAGGCCTTGACCACTTGCCCCGGATTGCAGAATGCGTAAAGAATCGCGAGGAGAAGGTCTTCGGCGCGCGTCCGTGCGAGGTTGGTGTAGGCCACCCATTCGCCGCGGGTTTCGCGAAGGCCCAATTTGACGGACGAGCCCCAGCCCTTGCGTTCCGTTTCGATCCCCCGGATTTGCGGGCTCCGGCGGGAGAGATCCCGTACGATTTCCGGCGAGCGGTCCGTGCAGGCATTGGCCACCAGGATCAGCTCGTAGGGAAAGGGAAGGCGGTCGAGGACGGTGATGTAATGCGAAAGCAGAGGGTGTAGATGGTCGGCCTGATTATGGACGGGCAGAACGATCGAGACTTGCGGAACCGTCATTTCGGATCGGCCGCATATTCCAGCTCTTTCAGAGCGGTTTCGGCCAGGGCCTTGTCCGAAAGTCCGTGCTTCTCGTACAAATAGGCCAGGCTGCCTGAGAGCCCGTCCGGCATGCCTTTGATGCCGCAGCGCACGAGGCGCGAGGCGAGGCCCTTCTCGGCGATGATTTCCGAGACGAGCGAACCCAAGCCGCCCACGGTGTAATGGATCTCCGCCGTGAGAACGAGAGGAAATGAGGCGAGAAGGGCCGCCAGGTCCTCCGCCGGAGAAGGATTGAAGTTCGAAACGACGGCGATGGTCGCTTCGACGCCCTTGGCGGACAGCAGACGGGCGGCTTTGGCCACGTTGGCCGTCACGCTTCCCATGGTTACCAAGAGAAGGTCGGAGCCGCTGCCGATTAACTGGGTGCGTCCCAGCGCGAACCGGCCGTTCAGGTCGGGGACCTCGGTGCGGTCGTCTTTCCCGAGACGGAAGTACACGGGGCCCGGCAAATTCCAGGCCGCGTTGAGCGAGCTCTGGGCCTGTCTGAAATCCGCCGGAGAAATGATCGTGATGCCCGGTTGGACGCGCAGGACTCCCAAGTCTTCGAAGGCGTGATGAGTGAATCCGGCCCGGGCGTATTCAAACCCCTCTCCGACGCCGACGATCCGGACGGGAAGCCGGTGGAGGATCGGGCCGTTGCGGATGAATTCGTAATTTCTGAGGGAAGCGAAAGTGGCGATGGAATAGATGAAGGGGATGAATCCCGCTTCCGCCAGGCCGGTCGCGATCCCGGTCATGTTTTGCTCCGCGACCCCGACGTTGAAAAACCGGTCCGGGAACTTCTCCACAAATGGCTCGATCACGGTGTATCCCAAGTCGCCGGTCAGGAGGACGATTCGGGGATCTTCGGCGGCCAGCGAAACCAGCGTTTGGATGAAGGCCTTTCTCATGACCGCACCTCTATGTCCGCCAGCGCCTGGCGGTATTCCTCATCCGACATGGGCCAGTAATGCCATTTAATTTTTCCTTCCATGTAAGAAACGCCCTTGCCGAAGACCGTGTTGGCGATCAAAACCCGCGGCGCGGATCCTTGCGGTGCGGGCTTGTTCATGGCGCCGGCCAGCGCGGGAACATCATGGCCGTCGATTTCCACCGCGTCCCAGCCGTGCGCCTGCCACAATTTGATCATGGGAGAAAGACGGAGGATGTCGTCCGTGTACCCCAGCGCCTGTTGCTTGTTCGCGTCCACGATCGCGATCAAATTCGAGAGCCGGTGATGAGCGGCGAACATGGCGGCCTCCCAGATGGAGCCTTCGTTGCATTCGGCGTCACTCAGCAACACAAAGACGCGGCGGGATGATTTTTGCAGTTTGGCCGCGAGGGCAGCGCCGGCCCCGATGGAAAGTCCGTGGCCCAACGAACCGGTGGAAAAGTCGACGCCTTTCAGGGTGTGCTCCGGATGAACACCGAGAAGGCTTCCGTCCATGCAAAAAGAATTGATTTGCTCCTCGGACAAGATTCCCTTCAAGAAAAGGGCAGAGTACAAGGCCAAGGCGGCATGGCCTTTGGACAAGACAAAACGGTCGCGGTCTTCATATTGAGCGGGCAGGCGCAAGACCTGTCCGTAAAGAGCAGCGACGATGTCGGCGATGGAGAGGTTAGACCCGATGTGGCCTTCATGAGCGCGTTTGGATTGCTCCAGGATGACACGCCGGATGGCCAGAGAGGTCAGCTTTTTCCCGTTTCGGTCGTGCGCAGGGGATTTGGTGTCTGATAATTTAGTCAAGGACGTCTCTGCGAAGAGTTTAAGTTATTGTTATTATGCCTACTTGCGTCAATTTGTCCAGGGATTTTTCGGGGCCTGAAACATTTCCCAGGGGCCTGTTTTTTAGTATGCGAAGGCCCACTGTTCGGATATAATGATTCACTCTATAGCCACATAATCACATGAGTTATCGATTTTTCCCTAACCCCGGAGCGTGCTCGAATGGACTCACAGTTTAGACTTTTGATGATCGGCGCCATGTATGAAAACGGCGGCAATACGACCCACCGTTTTCTGGATGGCCATCCGCAGATGTTCGTTTACCCTTTTGAATCGCAAATCGGCACCCGGCTGGTTCAGGATTCAATGTCCTCTATGTTTCCCGTCAAGTACCGCTGGCCGGTATTCGCCCTGAACAGCACGTCCCGGCAAGACTATTTCCATATCATCGACGAAGAAGTGAAGGTCCGGGCCCGCACCTCGCACGTGAGCAAATTCCGGCACATGAATTTCGATTTTTCCGACGACGAAAGATGCGCGCTGTACGAGAAGTACGTCGCCCGGACGGGACGGACGCGCCCGGACAACGTCGCCGCATTTTTTCGGGCTACGTTCGAAGCCTGGAAAGATTACCGCCGCACCGGCCGGGAATCGGTGCATGTCGGATACAGTCCGATCATCGGGATCGATGCCGACAAAATCCTCACTGAGATGCCGGAGGCCCACGTGCTGCACATCGTCAGGAACCCTTGGTCCGCGTACGCGGACACGAAGAAGAGGCCGGTGCCCTTGAGCCTGACAGATTACCTCCTGGGCTGGGTCGTCAATCAGCATCACGCGCTTTTGTACAAGGAAAAGTTCCCGGGCCGGATGCACGTCGTCAGATTCGAGGACATCGTCGAAAATCCCAAGAAAACTCTCGGCGCGGTTTGCCAAAAGCTCGGCCTGGAGGCGGCGGATTCCTTGAGCCAGCCTTCCTGGAACGGGGCCCGGCTCGAGGAAGTTTATCCGTGGGGCACGATCCGCCGCGCCTCACCCGAGGCCAACCGCGCCACGGCGCGCGAGCTGGACGCGGACGAGATCGCAGAGGTCCGTTCCCGCGCGAAAGTCTACCTCGAAGCCCTCGACTACAAAAATTTTATCTAAACCATGAAAAGGGTCGTCGTCACCGGGGCCGGAGGATTTGTCGGGGCCAATCTGGCGCGTATGCTGCTGGAGCGGGGCCACGAGACCCATCTTTTCGTGCGGCCGGGCGCTTCCCGGTGGCGTCTCGGCGATTTGCCGGCGCAGGCGGAAATTCATGAAGTCGAGCTCGCGGACCGGGACGAGACCGCGGCCGCCGTGCGGCGCGCCCGTCCCGAGTGGATCTTTCATCTGGCCGCGCACGGGGCTTATTCCTGGCAGGCGAACACGGCGGAAATGGTCCGCTCCAACATAGTCGCCACGGTCAATCTGGCCGAGGCGTGTCACGCCGCCGGTTTCGAGTCGTTCGTCAGCGCGGGAAGCTCGTCGGAATACGGACTCAAGGACCACGCCCCCGCGGAGGACGAAGCGGTCGAGCCGAACAGCTTTTACGCCGTGACCAAAGTCTCGGCGACTTTGTATTGCCGCTTTCTGGCGCAGAAATTCAATCTTCCTATGACGACGTTGCGTTTGTATTCGGTGTTCGGCCCGTATGAAAATCCGGGCCGGTTGATCCCGAACCTCATCGTTCAGGGGCTTCAGGGCCATTTCCCGCAGCTCACGCATCCGTCTTCGGCCCACGATTTCGTTTATTCCGAGGACGTGTGCGAGGCCTTTCTCGCGGCGGCAGAGCGGCGGGGCGGGGAAGCCGGGGCCGTTTATAACGTGGGCAGCGGCGTGCAGACGACGTTGGGACAGGCCGTGGACACGGTCCGCAAGGTCCTCGGAATCGCCGAAGAGCCCCGCTGGGGCTCCATGCCCGAGCGGGCCTGGGACGCGCGGATCTGGGTGGCGGACAACCGGAAGATTCGCGCGGAACTCGGCTGGGAGCCGCGGCACAACTTTGAGGAAGGTTTCAAAAAGGACGCGGAATGGTTCGCCGCCCATCCGGAATTTCACGCCCGCTATCAATCCGAGCCGGAAAAGAATTATGTCCGGAGCTAAACATTTTTTCTGGGCCGCGGCCGTATTGGCGCTCTTTTTTTTCATCCCGGCGCTGGCGACGGTCTCGGACAATTCATTTCTGAATGATGACCTGGAGATCCTTCGGAATGGGGCCGCCGCTTACGAGGACCCCGGGAGTCTTTTCCGCCCGGATCATTCCGGCGGGATCCACGCCATCGTTTACCTCGTGCTGGGGGCATTGTTCGGAGTCTTTGGCGCGAACCCATTTCCGTATTACGCGCTCATGCTGGTCTTGCATTTGACGGTGTCCGCGTTGTTGGTGCGGATCGGGATCGCCCTCGGGATCGCGAGCGACGGAGCCCTGATTTCCGGCGCCGTTTTCTTGGTTGCCGGTTTTCATTTTCAATCCGTCGCTTGGATCGGAAATTTTCCCCGTTTGCTGATGATGCTGTTTCTCATGTTATCGTTCGCCGCTTACCTTGCGTCCCGTAACGGGCGGTCGGAAGCCGGTTATTCGATTTGTTTTGTTCTCTGGACCGCGGCGCTTTTGTGCAATGAGGACGCCATTGTTTTTCCGCTTCTGCTCATCCTTCACGACACTTTTTTGGCCCCGGAAGGGAAGGCGCCCGGAAATTTGAGGGTGAAACGGATGGCGGCGGGCATGGCGATTGTCGCGGTATTGTTCGTGGGCCTTCAGTTCGCGGTCTATTCGGGCCGGACGGCGGTGTATACCGCCGGGAGTTTCGACGGCCTGCTAAAAGTGTCAGGTTTGCTCTGGACCTTGGCAAATCTGGTGATTCCGAGAAGGGAATTACTGGCGGTTTGGGTCGAGCCTTCGGCTGCCGTGAGGATCCTCCTCCCCGTCGTGATGTTCGCGCCCGTCTTGTGGATGCTCTTGCGCGCCATGAGAGACCCGAATCATCGCCCAGGGGGAATCTTCCGCCAGCTCCTGTTTTCGGGTTTATGGTTTGCGGCCGCCTTTGCGCCATTTTCTTTGCGGGCCGTGGGGGCATGGAAAGAATACCCTCAGCCGCGCTACTTGTATTTGCCTTTCATGGGGCTGGCGCTCGGCGCGGGGTTTTTGTGGGATCGGGTCCGCGGATGGGCGAATGAACTGACTTTCGCGCAGGGCCGGATCTGCCGGGTCTGGATGCTGGTGGCTTTTTCATATTTCTACCTTTTGAACGTGAGCACTTTTTGTTTTATGGCCGATAAATTGGACGCTGAGGCGGGGAGCAAGCCATCGCCGCATCTCGCAATGATAAACACATGAAGATCACTCTGATCCGGACCCCGTCCGTCTTGAGCGCCTCGGAAATCAGGCCGGGCAGCAGCCCGCCGTTGGGGCTCGCCTATCTGGCTTCGAGCCTGATCCACGCCGGCCACGAAGTGGCCGTGGTGGACGCGGTGGGCGAACGCCTGAGCGGATATACCTCGATCCAAGGCCTTCCCGGCCTTCTCTGGCTGGGGCTCTCGGTCGAGGAAATCGTCGAGCGGACGCCTGCCGACAGCGGGCTTTTTGCCGTGACCTGCATGTTTTCCACCGAATGGCCGATCGCGAAACGGGTGATTCAAGCGCTCCGCGACCGGTATCCCCGCACGCCGATCATCGCGGGCGGAGAGCACATCACGGCCTGTCCGGAATTCGTATTGGAGGACTGCCCCGCGCTGGATTACTGCGGTTTGGGCGAAGGGGAACGGTTGATTGTCGACGTGGCTAACGCGGTCCAGAACCGCTCGGACCTGCGTACCGTGCCCGGCCTCGTTTTCCGGGACGGAGAGAAGACCGTCATCAACCCGGAACGGGAGCGCGTCACCGACATTGACTCCCTCCCGGAGCCGGCCTGGAATTATTTCCCCATCCGCGAGTACATTGACCATGGGGCCATGCCGGGAGTGAATCTCGGGCGCAGCATCCCCATCCTGGCCAGCCGCGGATGCCCCTACGAATGCACCTTTTGCTCCAATCCCATGATGTGGGGGAGGCTGTGGAAACCGCGGGCGCCGGAACAGGTCTTTGCCGAAATGAAAAGGCGTATCGCCGAATACAAAGTCAGCAATTTCGATTTTTACGACCTCACTGCGATTGTCCGGAAGGACTGGATCATCAAAATGTCGCGTTTGATCATCGACAGCGGCATCTCCTTGACCTGGCAACTCCCCTCCGGGACGCGGTCCGAGGCCATCGACGCCGAAGTGAGCGGCCTCCTTTACCAGTCGGGTTGCCGGAACATGATCTACGCTCCCGAGAGCGGTTCTGAAATCACGCTCACCCGCATCAAGAAAAAAATCAACAAGAAGGCCATGGTGCAGTCCATCCGGGGGGCGGTGCGCTCCGGGATCAAGACCAAGGCGAATTTTATCGTGGGTTTTCCAGACGAGAAGCTGAGCCATGTCTTCGAAAGTTACCTCTACTGCGCGCGTTTGGCCGTGGCGGGCCTGCATGACGTCTCCTTTTTTCCGTTTTCGCCTTATCCCGGGTCCGAATTGTTCGATTTGCTGAAATCGAGAGGCCAACTGCCCCGCATGAACGACGAATATTTCTTCAGCCTGGTCACGAACCGCCGGTCTTACTCTGAGCACATCCCGTCGGGGTGGTTGCCCGTGCTGACCACCCTGGGCATGCTTCTGTTTTATTCCGTCAGTTTCTCACTGCGGCCGTGGCGCTTGTTGTCGCTTCTCAAGGCCATGGCCACCAACCGCCCCCAGACCCGCCTCGAATCGGCGCTGCTGAGGGTGGTGAAGCACGTTCAAAGGAACTTTCAAGCCACGGCCAAAACGACGTGATCCCGTCTTGAAAAAGCACCTTCCATTCATCCTGATTTTCTGCTTTCTCGCGGCCTACCGTTTCTCGCTCATCGACCGCGGCGCGATGGCCATCCCCGACGAGATGCAATATTGGGAAGCGGGGGACGCCCTGGAAAAACTGATTTTTGACCGCGATCTCCGGGGAGGCTTCAGTCATCTGGGCGGCAAGACCAGCCTCTACGGTTCGACCGACAAACCCGGTCACATCACTTTGCGGCTCGTTCCCATGGCCCTCCAGGGAGCTGTCTGGAAATTATCCGGGGGCGTCCAGGAGCGGGACCCCCAAACGGGCATGGTGAAAGGCGGCATTCATTTCCGGAACCCTGATTTTATGAAAATCCCGCTCGGCTTCAACGCCTTGCTTTCGCTCGCGCTGCTGCTGGTCTTCTATAAGATCACCGTGCTCCTGTTCGGGGCCGGCCCCGTTGCCGCTGTCGCGGCTCTGATTTACGGTTTGCTGGCGAACAGCAATATCTATGTGCGTCACATCCTTCCTTACGATCCGGGACTGCTTTTTTTCATGCTCGCGCTGTATCAGGCGCTGAAGAGGCGGGAAGAACAGGGCGGCTGGCCTTCGTTCAAAACGTGCATTTGCGCGGGCCTCATCACCGGATACGCGTTCACGGTCTACCCCGGCTATTACGTGATGCCGGTGCTGATTCTGTCAGTGCTCCTCCTCGGCCCCAACCGTCCGGTAGTCTCCGGGCTTCAAATCGGACGGGCGCTCGCTTTCGGGCTTTCGTCACTGGCGGTGATGTCCTTTTATGAAATTTCGGCCCGGATCGGCGGGCTGACGTATTTCGGGAATCTCTTGAATCTTTCCCAAACCCAGCACGGGTCTTTCGAGGAGGGATTTTCTTATCTGCCCAAATACATGGCCGCCGTGGAATCTTTCAACGGCCTTTTCTTGATGATTTTCTCGGCTTCTTTTTTCGCCCTTTTCCTGCTCCGGCGCCTGGGGGTCCCCAAAACGGCCGCGCCGGCAACGGCCCCGGTCTTTCCTTGGATCGCCTGGATCGCACTGGCCGGTTTCGTGTTTCATGCGGTCCGCACGCTGCAGGGGCATTGGGTGTTTTACGGCCGCGTCCTTCACATGTACATGCCTTTCATGGTCTGGACGGCCCTGGCCGCGATGCTTTCGCTGCCCTGGGAGAGAATGCGCCGCATTCTCGTTTATGGAGCGGCCCCCGTGTTGTCGGTCCTCTGTTTCGTTTCCTTCGCCTGGTCTTATCAGCAGGTGGCTTATCCCATGGACGTTCTTTACAAACTGGGAATCAACACCGGGCTTGTGCCGCCGCACCGTTTGGTCTATGAGTCGCGCCCTTACATCCAATTCATGTCGCCGCCTCCGCGCAATTTCGAGACCGGAGAGCCTTACACGGCGGAAAAAGATTATACCCTGGTCAACTTTTGTTTTTTTTACCTGCTTGAGGGCCTGGACTACAAGCCCTATGCTCCGCCGCCGGACGCGAAATTAGTCTACAGCGGTTTGCATTACAATATGTACCCGGCCTATATCTATGAGGGCGGGACCATGCACGAACGGGAATTGCTGAAGCGGAGGAATTACCGCGTGTCAGTTTACAAACACCGGACGGGATAATCCAACATGGCAGTGGCTTACGAGAAACGCATCCAAACCGAAATTGAACACGGGAGAAAATTGTCCGCCCGCGCGGAAAAGATCTGGAATTGGGAAGGCGCGATCGGCGAGGCCCGCAAGGCCCGTCGGTCGGCTTTTTTGTCCGGGGTGCTGCGGCCCGGCGTGAAATGCCTGGAGTTGGGCTGCGGGACGGGCCTCTTTTCCCAAGGCCTCGCCCCAAGCGGAGCGGAGATCACGGCCATCGATATTTCCCCGGACCTTCTCGTGAAGGCCCGGGCGCGGGTTCCCTCCGTCCGATTTTTGGAACGGGACGCGTGCCGTACGGGTTTCGAAGACGCGTCTTTCGACGCGGTTGTGGGCAGTTCGATCCTCCACCATTTGGAACTGGATTTGAGCCTGAGGGAAATCCACCGCGTTTTGAAAGGGGGCGGAGAAATCCGGTTCACCGAGCCGAATCTTCTGAATCCGCACATTTTCATCCAGAAAACGGTGCCTTTCGTGAAGGAAAAGATGGGGGATTCGAAATACGAGACCGCGTTCGTGCGCGGGACGCTGGAAAAGAAGCTGAGGCGGGCCGGTTTCCGCGACGTCAAGATCGTGCCGTTTGATTTTCTTTATCCTTTTTTCCCCGACCGGTGGCTGGCTCCTTTGACGCGGCTGAACGCCGCTTTGGAAGGCGTCCCTTTTCTTCGCGAAATCGCGGGATCTCTCCATATCTCGGCGAGGAAATGACCTCATGAGCGCAGAGAGAAACGAAATAAATTTGAAGGGCAAGTCGGTCCTGGTGACCGGCGGGGCGGGGTTTTTCGGCAGCTACATCGTCGAGGAGCTCCGGCGGGAGGGCGTCAGAGAGGTGGTGGTTCCCCGGAAGAGCCAATACAATCTCGTCGAACGGACGGGGATTGAGAAATTGTTCGCGGACCATCGGATCGATTACGT
>JACQVP010000075.1 GCA_016209715.1 Candidatus Omnitrophota bacterium | reverse complement strand
TCGGAGAAGGTCCTGCGGAAGGGGATCTCCATGAAAGATGCCTTCCGTCTCGCCGCCCGACTGAGGCGTACCGGCGTGAAGGTGCCGCTCGTTTTCTTTTCTTATTACAACCCCATTTTTCATTTCGGTCCGCACCGTTTCGTTTCGCAAACCGCGGGCAGCGGATTTGACGGGCTGATTTGCCCTGATCTTCCCCCGGACGAGGACTCCTTCTTCTCGCGGGCGGTGAAGAAAAGCGGGTTGTCCATGATTTTTCTGGCCACGCCCACCACGGACTCGAAAAGGCTCGAATTGATCGCCCGCAGCTCGACGGGTTTCATTTATTACGTCTCGCTCAAGGGAGTGACGGGAATCCGCAAGACCCTCTCGCCTGATCTGGGAAGACAGGTCAGGCGCGTCACCCGGTTCACGACCAAACCGGTCCTGATCGGTTTCGGCGTTTCCAGTCCGGCCCAGGTCCGGCAGGCCTCGCGCCTTTCGGACGGCGTCATCGTCGGCAGCGCCGTCATCGATTCCATCCGCCGGAACGCCGGGCGGCCGAAGGCTGTGGCGCGCTTTGTCCGCACCCTGGTCCGGGCCGTCCGATGATCCTCCTGGCCCTGGACGTAGGGGAAAAAAGGATCGGCGTCGCGAAGTCGGACGAACTCGGTATTTTTGCCCATCCCGTCGGCTTCATCGCGCGGAAGTCCGACCGCCACGCGATCGCGGAAGTTTCCAAACTTGTGATAGAATGGAATCCCGAAAAAATCATTGTCGGCCTGCCCAAGGAGATGAGCGGTAAAATCGGAAAGGCGGCGGAGAAGGTCATGGAGTTCGGCGCCGCCGTGCAGGCGGCCATTCCGGGAACGGCCATCGAATACTGGGACGAGCGGCTTTCGACCAAGGGGGCCGAGCGGGTGCTGATCGATTCGGACGTCTCCCGCAAGAAAAGGCGCTCCGTGATCGACAAAATGGCGGCCCAGGCCATCTTGCAAAACTATATTGACGCGAACAAAAACCGGTTTCCCGCCTGCTAGCGCAGGCCCCGAGCGGAGGAGAGCATGGTCCGGATTGAGAAGCTGAATAACGGTCTGACGGTGGTGGTGGTGGAAATGCCCTCGCGCGATTCCGTCGCGGTCGGGATTTGGGCGCGGGTGGGCTCGCGTTATGAGCCGGCGCGGTTGTCCGGCATCGCCCATTTCACCGAGCATCTGTTGTTCAAAGGCACCAAGACGCGCAGCGCCCGCAAGATCAAGGAATCCATCGAAGGGCTCGGCGGAGTTTTTAACGCCTTCACCGGCGAGGAATCCACCTGTTATTTCGTCAAAATCCTCAAGGAGCATTTTTCCCTTTCTCTCGACGTCCTGTCGGACATGATCCGTCATTCGCTCTTCCGCCCCGAAGACATCGATCGCGAGCGGACCGTGATCCTCGAGGAAATCAAGATGTACCAAGACCAGCCTTCGCAGATGGTCCACGAGAGGATGAACCAGCTCTTGTGGCCGAAACAATCCCTCGGCCGTTTTATCGCCGGCACGCACGAGACCGTTTCCGGGATCCGCCGCGAGGATTTTCTGGATTTTTCCCGAAAATATTATCATCCCAAGAACCTGCTGGTGACGGTCTGCGGCGATGTGTCGACGGACGAGGTCGTCCGGGAGGTCGGGCGCCATTTTTCCGCCCGTTCGGCCGGAGCGCCTTCCAAATTCGAGCCGGCGGCCGTGAAGCAGGGCGAGCCCCGGTTCGATTTTTTCGAGAAGGACACGGAGCAGACGCATGTGGTGCTCGGGTTCCACGGCCCGGCCCGCACCCATCCCGACAAGTACAAGTTCGGCGTACTCAACGTGATCCTGGGCGGCAACATGAGCTCCCGCCTTTTTGAAGAGGTGCGTGAGAAACGGGGCCTTTCCTACGAGATCAAATCGTCCCTCTGTTTTTTCCAGGACACCGGCGCCTTCACGATCTCGGAAGGCGTCGAGCAGAAGAAAATGGCCCTTTCGATCGACGTCATCTTGAAGGAATTGAGGAAGATCCGGACCAAGCCGGTCGGGGCCGCGGAGCTCAAGCGGGCCAAGGATTATTTCCTGGGACAGTTTTATTTGTCGCTCGAAGACACCCTCGATCATATGATCTGGCTGGGGGAGAAGACCATGTACCTGGGCCGCATTCCCACCCGGGACGAGGTGCGCCGCGAGATCGAGAAAGTGAGCGCCCGTGACCTGATGGAGCTCGCCCGGACCTACTTGAAGACCGCGAACCTGAACTTGGCGGTTGTCGGTCCGACCCGCGCCGAGGCCCAGGAACGCATCATGGACCATTTTTACATTGATTGAGGAGCGGGCGGAATGACGACGGACGTTAAACGAAAGACCTTGGTGGCGCCCAGCATCTTGTCGGCCGATTTCGGCCGTCTGGCGGAAGAAATCCGGGACGTTGAAGCCGGCGGGTGCGATTGGATCCACGTCGACGTCATGGACGGTCACTTCGTGCCGAATCTCACCATCGGTCCGGTCGTCGTGCGCTGGATCCGCCAGGTGACCCGCCTCCCGCTCGATTGCCATTTGATGATCGAAAACCCCCGGAAATACCTGGCCGATTTCAAGCGCGGCGGCGCGGATTCGGTCACCGTTCATTATGAAGCCTGCCCGCACGACCTCGCCGAGGCCCTCGAGGAGCTCGGGAAACTCGGCCTCAAGCGCGGCGTGTCCGTGAAACCCGGCACGCCGGCGGAAGTTCTCGACCCTTACCTCGACCGGCTCGACCTCATTCTCGTGATGACGGTGGAACCCGGTTTCGGCGGCCAGTCCTTCATGGAAGAGACTCTGCCGAAGGTTTCGTATCTGCGGCGGAAATTCAGGGGGCACATCTCCGTCGACGGCGGGATCAATGCCGAGACGGGACGGCGCGCGGCGGCTGCCGGGGCCGACGTGCTCGTGGCGGGGACCGCGATTTTTGGGGAAAAAGACCGCCGGCGGGCGATCCAGGCGCTTTCATGAACCCTCAAAAAATCCGCAATTTCAGCATCATCGCGCACATCGACCACGGCAAATCCACCCTGGCGGACCGCTTCCTCCTGCACACGGGCGCGATCTCCGAGCGGGAGTTCCGCAACCAGATCCTGGACGACATGGACCTGGAGCGCGAGCGTGGCATCACCATCAAGGCGAGCGCGGTGCGCATCAATTACCAGAATTTCGTGCTGAATCTCATCGATACGCCCGGCCACGTGGATTTCAGTTATGAGGTCTCGAAGAGCCTGGCCGCCGTGGAAGGGGTGCTCCTTCTGGTGGACGCGACGCAGGGCGTGGAGGCCCAGACGATCACTAATTTTTTCCTGGCCAAGGAGAAGAAGCTCGTCATTATTCCCGTCGTGAGCAAAATCGATTTGCCGGCCGCCATGCCGGAGAAGATGATCGACGAGATCAACGACATCCTCAAGCTCAATCCCGACCGGATCGTGTTCTGCAGCGGCAAGACCGGCGAAGGGATCGAGGACGTGATCCAGTCCGTCAT
>JACQVP010000073.1 GCA_016209715.1 Candidatus Omnitrophota bacterium | reverse complement strand
ATCTTCATCTCCACCCGCTCGACGCCGTACTCCTTTTTGCAGATCTCCTTCAGCGCCGCCTCCATGCGGGCTTCGGGATAGGAGTGGTCGCAACCGGAAAGAGGAATCAGGGCGACGGGCAGAGTGAAGAGGAGGAGAGCAAGCGAAAAAATCCGCTTATTGCGGTTCAACCGTTTCGGGCTTCTTGTAATTGCCGAGGAGCCGGGGACTGACCTTGCCGTACTCCGCGAAAATCGCTTCGATGTCGTCGTATTCCAGCTCTTCGCGCGTGAGGAGTTCCTTTGCGAACCGCTCGAAAAGGAGGTTTTCCTTTTTCAGCATCTCCTCCACGGAGCGCATGCAGTCTTGCAAAAGAACATTGGTGTCGCCGTTCAGGGTGCTCCGCATCTCGTCGGAAAGCTGATGCTCGGGAAGGATAGTGAAATCTCCGACGAGTCCCGATTTTCCCATCCCCAGCCGCCAGACCATCGTGTGGGCCAGCTGCATGGCGTGCTTGAAATCCTGAGAGACCCCGGAAGTCGTGGTTCCGAACTTCAACTTTTCGGCAACGTAGCTGGCGATCGCGACCTTGATGTCCGCCTGCAGGGCCTCGCGGTCTTTGCTGTGCCATTCTTCCCGCGGCACCTGATAGACGACGCCGAGAGTGCCCCGGCGCGGAAAGATCGAGGCCTTGAAAACGTCATTCCGCGGGTGGAACAGGTACGCGGCCATCAAATGGCCGGTCTCGTGATAGGCGGTCATCTCCTTCTCGCGCTGGTTCATGGTCATCTTCTGCTTCACGCCGAGTTCCACGCGCTCGAAGGCCTCGCTGAGGTCCTTGTAGGTCACCGCCTCCCGCCCGTTGCGGGTCGCAAGCAGGGCGGACTCTTTCACAATGTTCTCGATTTCCGCCGGAGACATTTCCACGGACTTTCTTGCCAGGCGGGCCGGATCGATGTTCGCTTCATGCTTGACCTTCGCGAGGTAATAGGAGAACAGCTTTTCGCGGCCTTCCAGGCTGGGTTTGGTGATGTAAACCTTGCGGTCGAACCGGCCGGGACGAAGCAGGGCTTCGTCGAGGACTTCCTCGGGCGCGTTCGTCGCGCCGATGACGATGACGTTTTCGGGACGCGCTCCCAGACCGTCCATTTCGACGAGGAGCTGGTTTTGCGTCGTGTTGGTTTCCTGTCCGCCGAACTGGTTGAACGTCCTCTTATGCCCCATGGCGTCCAACTCGTCGATAAAGATGATGCAGCCGCCGAAACCGTAGGCCAGGCTGCGCGCCTTCTTGAACAGCTGGCGGATGCGGCTCGAGCCCACGCCGACGAAAATTTCGTTGAATTCGCTGGCGGCCATGGACATGAAAGGAAGGCCGGCCTCGGTCGCAATCGCCTTCGCCAGATAGGTTTTCCCGCATCCCGGAGGGCCGATCATCAAAATGCCGCGAAGGATCTTCCCGCCGATCCGCTTCAACCGTGCGTGGTCCCTGATCAGCTGAACGACTTCCCAGGCTTCCTCTTTAGATTCATCAATGCCCACCACATCGGAAAACCGCACGTTGACTTCCTTGCCCTTGATGTTCTTCTTCTCCATCTTGGCCAGACCGCCCCGCAAAACGACTTGGTACATGTAAACGAAAACAAGGGCGTGCACCATTCCCAGGAGAATCGAGATCGGCATTTGCGCCAGCGTGATGTTCCGGTAGAACGATTCCAGGGACATCATTCCCCAAATGGAAAGGACGATCAAAATCACGATTCCCAGGGACACCAGAATCTTGCCCCGGTGGTTCATCCATCCCATTTTTACGCGGCGGAGGTAATTCATTGTATGTTATTTCCTTTCAATGAGTTGACGTTTTCGCAAATCCTAACAAATGAGAACACTTTTTAAAATGCTTAATAAGCTTACATTTTTAAACCCTAAAAGTCAAGGAAGCAACCCGAGTAAATCCATAATCTTTGGACCTGAATTACCATTTAATACGGCTTGGGGGCCGTATTCTTGACTTCTTTAAGCGCCGTCAATTGTGCTCGGATTTCTTTCGGACACTGGACTTCTGAATGGGCCCGGAAGTCATGAAATTGTCAAAAGAATCCATCTTATAGGTGGGTGATGCCGGGGCTTCCGGCACTTTTTTCTTCTCTTCCTCTGTGGGCGCCTTGACCGTTTCGGTCTGTGTCAGCTGGACCGCCCCCTTTTCGAGCTTAAAGCCGGCCGTCAACCCGAAGACCAGGACTCCGGCCCCGACGAGCATAAAGAATTTTGCTGTGTTCATTTGCCGCACCATCATTGTTAATGTTAAACGGCCCCCACCGCCTTGTCAAACCGCGCCGGCGGCGGCCGAAGCGGCGAGATACCGGCGCAAATAGTCGGCGGTGTACGATCGCTTGGGCGGAAGCGCGAGCAATTCGTCGAGACGGCCCGCGAAAACGACTTCGCCTCCGTCCTCGCCGCCTTCGGGGCCCAGATCGATGACGTAATCCGCTTCCCGGATCACTTCCATGTTGTGCTCGATGAGCACGATCGAATGGCCGCGCGCGATGAGCTCCCGGAAGGCCTGCAAAAGGTACCGGATGTCATGATAATGAAGCCCGGTCGTGGGCTCGTCGAAGAGATAAAGGATGCGGCCCTTAGCGCTCCCGGCCATTTCCAGGGCCAGCTTCATGCGCTGCGCCTCGCCGGCGGAAAGGGTGAGCGCGGATTGTCCCAGCCCGAGATAACCGAGGCCCACTTTCCTCAAAATGTCGAGCTTGGAGACCAGCTCGGCATGATCCTGGAAAAATGCGGCGGCCTCGTCCACGCTCAGTTGAAGCACCTCGTGGATGTTCTTGCCGCGGTACCGCACGTCCAGCATCTTGTCCTGATAACGTTTCCCCCCGCAGCGCTCGCATTCGATGTAAATGTCCGCGAGAAAATGCATCTCGACCTTGATCTTGCCGCTGCCTTCGCATTCGGGGCAACGGCCGCCTTCGACGTTGAAGGAAAAGGAGCCGGCCGAGTAGCCCGCTCGCCGGGCGGCCTCCGTTCGCGCGAAGATCTTGCGGATCTCGTCGAAGGCCTTGATGTAGGTCACCGGATTGGAGCGCGGAGTCCGCCCAATCGGCGACTGGTCCACCAGAACCATGTCAGTGATCTTGTCCCATCCTTTCGCCGAGCGCAGTTTTCCGAGGTCCTGCACGGGGCGCCCGCGGAACCGTTGATAATTATTGTAGAGAATGTCGTAGAGCAGGGTGCTTTTTCCGGACCCGGAAACCCCGGTCAGCACCGCCAAACACCCCAGCGGGATGTCCACCCGGATGTCTTTCAAATTATGCTCGCCCGCCCCGGAGAGCCGGATCCATCCCGAAAAGGTCGGCGCGGCCTGGCGCTCCCCGGCCGAAACCCGGAGGCGGCCGGACAAATACCGCCCCGTCAGCGAATCGGACTCCAAAATTTCCTGAAAGCTCCCCTGGAACACGAGCCGCCCGCCTTTTTCGCCCGCGACAGGGCCGAGGTCCACCACCTGGTCGGCCGTCTCGATCATCTGGCGGTCGTGCTCGACCACCACGACGGTGTTGCCGAGATCGCGTAGCTTTCTGAGGATCCGGATCAAAAGTTCGTTGTCCCGGTCATGCAGTCCGATGCTCGGTTCGTCGAGGACGTAAAGCGTGTCGACCAGGCTCGACCCGAGCGACGTCGCCAGATTGATCCTCTGGGATTCACCGCCCGAAAGCGTCCGCGACAAGCGGTCCAGCGTGAGATAGCCCAAACCGACTTCGTTCAGGAACGCGAGCCGGTTCCGGAGTTCGAGCAGCACCGGCCCGGCGATTTCCTCTTCGTGCGGGCTCAGGGATATCTCCCGGAAGAACCCCACCAGCGCCTTCACGGTCATGGACTGGACTTCGCAGACGTTCTTTCCCTCGATTTTCACGTGGAGGGCCTCCGGCTTGAGACGCGTCTGCCGGCAGGACGGACACGGCACGTAGGTGCGGTATTTGGAGAGGAAGACCCGGACGTGCATCTTGTAGGTCTTCCGCTCCAGGTATTCGAAGAAATCGCGAATGCTTTCATAGGAAGAGCCGGGATCGCCTTCCCAGATCATTTTTTGCTGGGCCGCGCTGAGTTCGCGGAAAGGCTTCTGGCGCGGGATGCCCTTTTTGCGGCAAAACGCGAGCATCTGATCGAAGTACCAGCGCGAACTGGGCTTGGTCCAGGGCTCGACGGCGCCGTCTTCCAGAGTCTTGGCGTCGTCCGGGATGACCAGGTGGGGGTCGATGGTGATGACGCGCCCGAAGCCCTGGCATTCGGAACAGGCCCCCAGTGGGCTGTTGAACGAGAACATATTCGGGGTCGGCCGTTTGTATTCCAAATCGCACTCCGCGCAGTGAAATTCCTCCGAGATCTTCCAGACCCGGTTTCCGGCCTGGATCTGAGCGCGGCCCTTTCCGTACCGGTAGGCGGCCTCAACCGCCTCGGCCAGCCGGGGCCGGGCGCCTTCCTCGACCGTCACGCGGTCGGCCACCACCTCGAGCGAACGCACGGCCGGGATCTTGTCCCGCTTCCCGGTCAGGTCCACGAGCTTCCCGTTCAACCGCACCCGGATGAAGCCCTGCTTTTCCAGCTCGTCGAGATACTCCCGGAGGTACTTGCGGGAGGCGTCTCCCAGCGGCACGGAGAAAAGCACCATCACCTCGCGCCCCGCCGAGTCGCGGATCAAATTCTCAGCCACGCGGTCGGGCCGGTCGGGCTCGACCCACTTGCCGCACCGGACGCAAATGGTCTTCCCGATCCGGGCGTAGAGCACCCGCAGATAATCATTGATCTCCGTCTGGGTGCCGACCGTCGACCGGGCGTTGGTGACGACGTTTTTGGCTTCGATGGCGATGGCGGGAAGAATCCCAGAGACCGAATCGAGGTCGGGCTTCTCCATGCGCTCGAGAAACTGCCGGGCGTAGGCCGAGAGGGACTCCACATACCGGCGCTGCCCTTCGGCATAGAGGGTGTCGAACGCGAGCGAGGACTTGCCGGACCCGCTCACACCCGTCACCACGATGATGGAATTATGGGGAAAGGAGATGTCGAAATTCTTGAGGTTGTGAGTACGAACCCCGTTCAGCCGTATGAAATTCAAATCGATTTATTTCTTGACCTCTCCCAGTTGCACCTTAATGGCCTTGAGCAAATCCGCGCCGCCGATCACGTGCTGGGACTCGGGCGCCAGTTGGACCGACGTTTCCTTGCGGGCGATGGTCTTGATCTGAATGACGGCCGTGCGCTTGTCGGCGTCCAGCGTGTCCCAATAATCTTGGTTGAAGGCCACGATCACTCCGTTTTGTTTGTCCGTGTGGGACAAGCCCCACGGCGCGGCGGTGTCGATCGCTCTCAACACCCCGTCATAAGTGTAGTCAAAAGCGCGGTTAAAAATCAACACCTCGTCGTTCTTGACCAGCGGCGAATGCACGCAGCCCGCCGCCAGAAAGATCGCCGCAAGCAAGGACCCGATCGCGCGATATTTTTTCAAGGAAGGTCTCCTTTTCTCGAATTAGAATTTGCCGGTGAGGCGGACGAACGGCCCCCGGCTCATGGTTTGATAGCTGTTCTTTTTTCTCAGGTCGTCGTCAAAATCGGTGAAATTGTACCCGAGGCCGATGCGGGTGTAGTCAAAGAGTTCGCGGTCCAGTTCGACCAGGACCCCGTGCTTCAAATTCTCGCCCGCGCCCTGCTGAGTGAGGATGCGGTACTCCGCCGCCAGGTCCCATTTCCGCGTCACGTGAAAATTGAAACGGTTGATCCACAGGTACGTGTAGGCGGTGACCGGAGAGCCGAACGAGGAATCCACCTGGGCCATTTTGTAAGCCACTTTTTCGACCAGCGACAGGTAGCGGCTGAGGTCATAGACGCCTTCCAGGGCGATGATGTGGGCCAGGTCTTCGAGGGCGATCCCGTTGCCGAAGCGGTCATCCGGCAAATTGTCTTTCAGGAAGGTGTACCGGGTGAGGGCGTTGAAGCGGTCCCAGTCCACCGGCCGGAATGAGAATCCGGTGTTCAGCTCGATGAAATCCGCCAGGGTGTTGGAAAGGTCCAGGTCGCGGGTCTTCGAGAAGTTGAACCGCCCGAAGAACTCCAGGTCCTGGGTCAGGCGGATGCCGAGATTGTTGTAACTCAGGAACTGCCGTTCGCTCGAGCTGTCGCCGGAGAAACGGCGCCATTCCCAGCGCGTGGTCGCTTCCAAGTCGTCCTTTTCTTTATACGTCAGGCCGGCCGAGAAGGCGTTGTTCAAAATCAATTCCCCCGGAAACGTGACGCCCGCCTCGCGGGAACGGTCGAGTTCGTTGCGCTCGACGGTCAAGACGGCGCCCAGGCGGTCCTCGAAAAACGCGCGTTCGTAACCCATGATGTTGCGCGCGTAGTTCTGTCCGCGGTATTCGGAATAATCCTTTTCCGAAAACAAGCGGCTGCGGTTGTCCAAAATGCGGGACGACCCGAGGGTGCTCCTGACCCCCCGCCCGTATCCGTACTCGTTGCCCATGGCGATGCTGGCATAAGCGGTGGTGTTCTTTGAGCTCTGGGTCTCGAACCGGAGGATGGTGGAATCTCCGATGTTCCCGATATTCTCTTCCACCGTCACCGTGGACCGGTCGGTCACGCGGGCCTCGATGCCGGCCCCGACCTGGTGCCCGTCTTTCATGGTGTCGTTGACCGTGGCCTGGCCCCGGACATAAGGCATGTAGCGCTCGGTGATGCGGTAACCGAGCTTGCCGCCGACGGCGTCATTGAAGTCACTGACCGAGAAAAGCGAAGGGACCAGCCGGTCCGTCTGCTCCGGCACCTTCACGTCCGAGTGCCGGTATTCGGCGATGGCCAGGATCTTTTCCCCGTCGTATTCCGCCTGCAGGGTCTGGAACTCGCCCCGGTCGACCTGCGCCGCGAATTGTTCGCGTTTGATCAGGTGCAGGCGGTCGAGACGGTAACGCAGCGTCAGATTTTCCGTGACTTTGTAATTGGCCTCGCCGCCGTATTTCTTATAGTCCGATTGCGAGAAAACGGTGTCCGCGTTGTTGAAGAAGGGATTGTACTTCTGGACATAGGCCGAAACGTCCAATTTTTTCACCGGCCGGCTCTGGACCCGGATCACATAGGCGCCGTTCCGTTTCTGGTCGGGGTTGGCGAGATTGGCGCTGTCCACGCCGGAGAAACTGAGCCCGCCGTTCGGGGAAGTATAGCCCTGGAGCTGGGCGTTTTCGCTTTCGGCGTACTCGGCCGTGATCTTGGTGTGGGTGCTGACCTTCAATTGGGCATCAGCTCCCCGCAAGGTGTAATTGCGGTTGTTGGGCGGCTGCTTGTCCTCGATATAAGTGCCGCCGACCCGGAAATGGTCCCCGAAATGCTGAAATCCGCGCAACCCGGAATTGCCGTAGCCGAGCACGTTGACTTCCTTGTACTCGTAATCGGCGACCAGCACGTTCGCGTACCCGTCCAGGATGGCCTGGTTGATGACGGTGTCCGAAGAAGAGACCGAGCTCAAAGGCTTGGAAAGGATGATCCGCCCCGAATCGTAATCGATTTCGTAGTCGGCACCGCTGGCCAGGTCGGTGCGCGAAAGGATGACGCCGGTGATTTTGTCGCGGACTTCCACCCGGAGTTTTTCACTTCCCTCCACCACGTTGCGCTTGCGCAGGTAGAAGAGCGACCCGCCGGTGCCCAGGAATTCATTGTGGTCGGCCAGCTGTTTCTGCTCGAAATGAAACGCGGAAAAGCCGGACTTGGAGTCGCCGTAGGCCGTCGACTTGGTGCTGTCGAAATGGACCTTGCCTCCGGAGCCGGTCCGGTTGTGCGTGGCCAGCTCCGTGTCCGTGAAATCAGAGTTCATGGAGCCCCATTTCAGGAAGGACTTGTCCTTCTCGACCAGGATGAAAAATTTGTCCTGCGTCTCGTTGGCGGAATAGTCGATCTCAGACTGGTCTCCGTAGACGGGGTAATAGGCGTCCGGGTCCAGATTGGTGAAGAGCTTGGAACGCCGGTTGTCGTCTTCCGAATCGTACGACGAGGAAACCAGGAATTTCCCTTTGATCTTCCCTTTGAGGTAATAGGCCACCCGGCCGTCTTCGTAGAACCCGTCCCGGTAACGGTCCTCGGCGCCGACGGTCTCGACGTTCCCCTTCAGGATGTTGTTTCCGAACTCTTCCTCCCCGAGCCCGACCATGAAGAAATAATTTTCCTTGATCTCCACCTGTTTCTGGACGCTCAGGGACTCGCCGGTCTCGGTGGTCGTCGTGACCTCGACTTTCTGCGTGCCGTCGGGCAGGAACATCGCCGTCTCGAAACGGCCGTCTTCCTGGACCTGGACGGCCTGGCGGTTGACCGTGAGCTGGTTTTTGGCCGGGGTCTTACCGATCACCCTCACCGCCGTCTTGCCGACCAGCGGGATGCTCCGCTTGCCGTCGCTCATCAGGCTGAAATAGCCGACGGAGGAAAACGGCTTGGTGTCCGAGGCGTTTCTCCACGGCTTGAGCTTGGATTGCACGCGGAAGAATTGCAGCGCCGTCCAGTCCTCGCGCTCTTTCTCGTCGCTGACGATGAGACGGAGCGCGTAATCGCCCGGCTCGATCAGACTTCCCGAGTTGTCCTTTCCGTCCCAGCGCACCTCCTGCGGCGGGGCCCCGCGGCCGATCCCCGTCCAGATTTCCTGTCCCATTTCATCGCGCACCTCGATCCTCCAGTCGCGGACCAGATTGCCGTAGTTCGAGTGCAGGCGGAACGAAACCGGCTTTTCGAGCAGGCCCTGCCCCGTGCGCAAAATCGGCGGATTGATCTGGATCGAAAGCTCGGGCTTGACGCGGTCGAGCTCCTGGATGACGTTCATCGTGAGATCGCCGCGATACTCCTCCGGCACGTCGGACTCGGGCAATTTCACGGCAAAGTTCACCTTGGCGAGAAGCCCTTCCGTGATCTTGACCAGGTAGGATTCTTCGGTGACGAATTCGGTTCCTTCGGGAAGCGAATGGTAATCCACCTTGACCACGTGGCGGCCCGGGAACATCTGGGGGATGTGGTATTTTCCGTGCTCGTCGGTGTAAATCACGACGCCCTGCTCCGTCGCCAGGCGGACGTTCGGGACGCCTTTTTCGCCGGGGTCCTGCTGGCCGTTTCCGTTCCGGTCGTCGAAGACCTTGCCGATGACGGTGCCCATGTGGAACAGGGGATCGGGCTCGACTTCGATGATGACCCGGGCGATGTCAGAAACGGCGGCGCCCGCGACGCGCGCGAACAGAGTGATCTCGTAGCGTTTGCCCGGCACGACGCCGGAACTCAAGAGCACCGCAAAAGCGAAGAGGCTGTCCTGCCCGGCGGCGAGATTCCCGATGTTGAAGATCACGGAGCCCTCATGCTGTTCGAGCGGCTTGCCGTCAAGCAGACCCTGTTCCGGGTGGATCGAGAGCCCGCCGGAAGGGGTCGCGACGACCTCCATCGGTCCCTGCCCCGTGGCGCTCACGTTTTGCAGGCGCATGGAAACCATGGTGAGATCCCCCGCGTTCATGGCCCCGCCCGTCGCGCCGGCCTCGAGGACAATAGGAAACGAATTGATCGTCGCCTGAACGTCGTCGAATTCGACCACCGTGCTCGCGTCGGCTTCCCCAAAGCCGGCGTTCTGGATGCGGAGAGTAAAAGTGATTTGGGCCGTCCCGTCCGGAGCCACGCCGCTGGCACGGACACGGCCGAAGGTTCCGGAGGTGACGGAGGTGACCACGTCGGCGAAGGTGGTTCCGTTCGATCTTTGGAATTCGATCCGGATCTGGCCGTCGTCGTCGTCAGAAAGCGCGACCTCGCGCGCGGCCACGTCGAGGGCCACGATGTCTCCGGGCTTGGCGCCGGTCACGGTCTGAAACGTAAAACTGAATTCTCCCGCGATGAGTCCCGCTTCGGTGAGCCGGAGGACCCGGCTGCCTTCCGGGGCATCGGCGACGGCCGGATTCGAAATCCCGCGGCCGGCGTCGTTGTTCCAGTTGCTCGCGCCTCCCAAATTCTGCTCGAAGCTCGGATTGCCGACGGTGTTGGCGATGCGCGCTTCGGCCGGAGGGAGCGGTATCCCGAGCACCATGGTGAGGGCGAGAAAGACGGAGACGGCGCGTTTCATGGTCAGAAGCGGTTGAGCGACATGTTCACGCCCACGCGGAAATCGTTTTCCGGGACTTCGCTCACCGGCTTGTCCTTGGTGTAATGGGCCTCGTGGAGATACTCGATGAAGATCTTGGTCTTGAACAGCCATTCGTTGTTTGCGAAACGATAATCGCGGAACGGCATAAAACGCACGCCCCAGCCGAAAAAGTAGCGGTTCTGGAAGAAAAAGGCGTGCTCGTTGTTCCGGACGTCCTCGAAGAGGAAATACGGCATCACCAGGAACTCTTCGTTCACGGGGTTATCGGGCAGCGGGAAACGGGGCCATTTGACGCCGATCTTGAACGCGACCGTGCTCAGGATGCCGTCGAAGTCGTCCCCGGACGAAAAATTGGTCTTGTTGTAGATATACTCCGTGAAAAGTTCGCCCCAGAAAAGGTCTCCTTTCTTGAAGTACGGGTTTTCGCCCATGATGACGTCGAGGCTGGGCAGATCGACGCCCCATTCTTTGAAGAGGCCGATGCCCGCCCGGAGGTTGTGCGTCTTGACTTCGTCGTCGTATTTCCCTTTGAGATTTTTCTTCTGCGTGTAGGCGATGAACAGGCGCGTGTTTCTCAGCCAATCCAGGATCGGGAGGCCGTAAGGCTGATAATTCTGGAGGAAGGCGTTCCGGATGAGCGGCCGCCATTCCAATCCGGCGCTGACTTCGAGATTGCTGGCAAAGTCGCGGCCCTCCGTCTGGAGCGCCGGGACCGCTTCGATGTAAGGATCCAGCGTGGTGCCGGCGACAAACCGGATGCCGCGGAAGACCAGCCGGTGCGACCAGAACCCCGTCGAGGCGTCGAAATGTTTTTCGTCCAGGTTGGTGGCCCGGTACGTGCCTTCAAACGTGGTCTGATAGAGGATTTTCTCCCCGGAAGGCTCGCCGTAAAACGGCCCGTACAAGTATTCGGTGAAGCCGAGCCAATCGAGCGCCTTGAACGCGAATTCTTCCTCCAGCTCCGCCCGCGCGGGTTTGCCCTCTTTTTTGGGCGGCAGGGGTTCGCGCGAAATCTCACGGGCCTTCCGCACGGCCTTCTGAAAATCGCCGCCCTGGTCTTCGACGCTCTTTTTCACGACTTCGAGGGACTTCTCGGCGTCCTCTTTGGAGCGAAAGGCGCGGTTTCCGATCCAATAAAGCTTGATGCCGGCCCCTTCGCGCATGGGCAAATTCACTTCCCGGATTGCGACGTCGTGGGATTCGTGCAGCACCATGTTCTTCTGAAAATAAGCGCGGGCGTCGTCCACGGAGTTGACGTCTTTCAGAATATGGCTGGTGAGAAGACCGTTCTTGAAACCGGTAACCACCGAAAAGTTGGAATTCCAGGCCGGGGCGGGGTTCATGAGAAGGGTAAACCCTTCCACCTCGAAGACTTCGCGCTCTAATTTGGCGGCGTGGCTGAGATAAAAAGTGTCGCGCAGGAGGTTCTCCGGAGCGGGGGCGAGGGATTTTTCCTGGGCGTGAAGAGGCGCGGACAGAAAGATAATGGCGGCCGCGATAAATAGATTCCTAAATCCAGATCTCATCATGAGTGGACGGTTTGACTTATTGTCTTTTTTCGGCCGCGAGCGAAGAAAAATGCCGGAGGATCAGCGCGGCCTCTCCTCCTTCGGGCGAGAGCCGCTCGAGAACGGCGAGCGCCTGGAGCCAGT
>JACQVP010000071.1 GCA_016209715.1 Candidatus Omnitrophota bacterium | reverse complement strand
ATTCGTAGGGACTGACGCTTCCGATCCGGTAAGGATTGCCGAGCAGCGCCTGCTTCATCGTAAAATGGATGATCATCACGACGATCAGGCAGGCAGCCATCATCATGCCGATCATGAGAAGGGTGTATTCCTTCTGGAGCGGCTTGTGGATGACGATATTCCGCAGCTGTCTCTTGTAAGGTTTGATGCCTTCCGGTTCGAATGTCATCGTAGGGATCGCTGACCCAATATATCGACCGGTGTTTGGAAATGTTAAGCCGAGATTACGCCGCGGCGGCGATTCGTTCCTGGACCGCTTTGTCGCGGTAAATTCTCTGCACCAGATTCACAAACGCCATGCCCATTTCCCAATAGCCGTTCTTCTGCTCGAGGTTGGCCATCTGGAACACCTCTTCGCGGCGCTCCGGGTTGTCCGCCAACTGCCGCACCAGGGCCAGCGCCTTCACGGGATTGATCCCGTTCTTGATCAAAATGTCCAGGTTCATCTTCACCTTGACGCCGCCGTTCTTGAAGGTCAAATAAAGGTCCTGCGTATCGTTCAAACTGGCGATGGACACGGGCGGCATATCATAGCGGCTTGTTGCCGACGCCACCCACTGGTCAGAGACGATTTCCTCGCGGATGTCCCGGACCTTTATCCCGTTCGCGCGCTGGTAAAGCTGGGCGATGACCGGCGGTTTCTGATTCTTGGCTCCGTCCCCTTTCCAGACTGCGACCAAAAGGTCTCCCGGATTGAATTCCTTGGCGATCGCGGCGGCCATTTTTTGGGCCTCCTCCCGCGCCTGCGCCTCCCGGCCGGTTTTCAGGACCTCATTCGTGAACACGATGGTGGGAACAGGGCGCTCGGTCGGCTGGTATCCCAGGGCCTTGAATAATTCCGAGAAACCACGGTCCTGATCGAAGAATTTCGCCGCGGTGCGGTCCTCTTCCGGCAACTCGGCCAAGGCGTCCGGACGCATCCGTGAATCCAGAACGTCCTTGTACAGGAGGACCACCGTGGCGTCCGCTTCGGGCAAGTAAAACACCCACTCCGTGACGTCCGCGGCCACCTTGAGGCTGGCCTCGACCGTTCCGCGATCGGCGTTCCGGCGCGAAAAATATTCCGCCACGTCGCGAGGCACTCCCGGCGCTCCCTCCGCCCATGGGAACCCGGGCAATTGCCCCAATGAGGCGGCCTCGGCGCGGCTCTCGACGGACTGAAGGAGCTTGTTCCATTTGTCCGGGTCCTGGGACGTCGTGTCGAAAACCACGGCGTTGCGCTGCTCGATCATAATCCGGCGGATCTGGTCCGGCGGTATCGTCTCCGCGTCCCACCGGGACTGGAGCCGTGAAAGCGCCACTTGATAAACGGATTCCCGGGCCGACGCCTCTCCGACCTCCGAGTAGGGACGGCGATCCGGCGCCGTGACGTGCTCGTTGTAAGCCGCCTCCACGCTGCCCGCCCGACGGATGAGATCGTCCGAGGCGCGGCGCGCCGCTTCGTCGATCGGGGTCTCGATCAGCACGTCCACGGTCTTTGCCGGCAGCGTGTCTTCCGGCAAAATGTTGACGCGTCCGTCCAAAACCACGTTCCTTCCCTGCGCCAGGCGCAGCTGGATGAGATTCAGCAGATAAAGCTCGAACTGGGGAGACAGAAGCTGCGCCAGCGCCTTGGTGACGCCGAGCAATTGGACTTCCCGGTCGATCAGTATTTGAGAGATGTCTTGATTGCGGTAATACGGCACATTCTGGAAGTTCTCATTGTTGCGGATTTCCAGGCTCCGGATGTGGTCATTGAAGAGCGTCTTGGCAGCGTCCGGCGCAAACGTGACCTGCCCCTCGGCACTGACGCTCACCAGATTGTTCTCCAGGGCGATATACGCCAGCGCGCGATAAAGCTGCCCGGCGGAAATATTGTAGGCGTTCATGTCTTTGGCGATCTGCGCCGCGGCAGTCGTTTTGCCCGTGCCGCTCAAACCGACCACCCGCACCAGAGTTCCTTTTTCCACCGGCGCGGCGGTGCCCTTCAGCTCTTCGCCCGTGACATAAAATGACCGGCGCGGATAAAACTCCTGTTTGTAAAGGTCCCGCGGCCGCAGGAACACCCGCTCGCTGAGGGACACATTCCAGGTCGGCCCGGGATCCGGCCCCTGCCGGACGAGAACCGCATAAGGAGCGCCCTCGAACACGATGAATTTGCCCTCCGGGGTGACCACGCGCCCGAGCTCCGTGTCGTTATAAGGGCCCGGATATCCCGCGCCGATGATGATGTCGAAGGATTCGTCCGGGAACGGGAGCCGCGTGCTGTTGGCCGGGACCAGATTGAGCGGCCGGCCCAGTTTCTCAGCCGAGCGCTCGCGTCCGAAAGCCACGGCCGGGATGGACCAATCGGTGCCCGTGTACTGGAGCCCCGGATATTTTTGCATCAATTCCTCTCCCAACTCGCCTGATCCAGCCGCCACTTCGAGAACCCGGACTCCCGGCCGGAAAATGTCTTCCGGGACGAGGCCCAGCGCGCGCAGCGCCTCTTCGAAGGTCTCGAGGCGCGAATAGATCAGACCGCTGTAATAATTGCTGTCAATGGTGTGGACCGTGGTTTCGCCGATCCCCGGCATCACCGGCTGGAGGGCGATGGGCTTGCCCGTATCATCCGTGCGCTGATCGAACAGTGCTCCGATCAGTCGGCGGATCTGGCGCTCGTCGGTTCCGAACTGTGCGGTGATCGAGTCCCATTCGGCATTGTTGCGGATGGCCACGGGAAAGGCCTCGATGTTCCGGTCCTCGGCCAGCCCTTCGCGCCCCCCCTTCAGATAGGAAGGCACCGTCACCGTGACCCCGTCGCGGGGATCGATCCCGACCATGGAGAGTTCGTATTCGAGATAGAGCCGTCCCAGCGTGGTCGCGGGAATCGAGCCCGCGATCCGGGCCAAGGTCCGGAGATTCTCCTCGACATTGCCCTGGATGAGGTTCTCCCACAACTTGGTCCGCGCGTCGACGACCTGCCTCACCGCGGCTTCGTCCACCTCGAATTTTTCCTTCTTGGCCGCGGCCTGTTTCCGGGCTCCGGGCGCCAGCAAGTCCGTGGTTTGCTCGATGGGACGGAAGGTCGCGCCGTACTCCGCGAAACGGGTGAGAATCTCTCTCACGTCCGCGATCGACAACGCCCCCAGACTGGCGGAGGCGGACGGCTGCGTCTGTTCGGAAAGTCTCGCGTTCAACCGCCTCAGAAACCCTTCGTAATAGAAATGAGTGGCCCTGGAATCCAAATACGGATGGTTGCCTATGTCCGTGGTCACAAAGAAATCTTTGATGGTAATAGGCCGCACTTGCTGCGTTTGGCTGTCCGTGACCGTAACGTCTTCCAGCCCCAACACCGGCTCGGCTTTAGTCAGCGGGTGAGCGACGGTCCGTTTTTCTACCCGGTCCGCCCGTTTGATCCCGAGCGAGGAAAAAATATGCTCGGGCCGGTAGGCCACGGGCCGGGGGGTGATGCTGTCGGCCGGGTGATAATGATACAAAACCAATTTCGGAGAGGCCTGCAAAGCGGCGATATCATTCGGCCGGAAGGTCACTTCGGCCCCTTCCGCGATAAATCCCGAGGGCACCACATAGCGGGTCCCCGGCGGCCCGGCGAATTTGAGGGCCGAAAAGGAAACGGTGGCGTTGTCTTCGAACACCACTTCCACGCCGTCGTCCACCTCAATGATGGAATGATTGACTGTTTTATTTCCCTGAAACACCGCGTTGGGAGAAATGATGCTCTCGGGCGAGACTTTGTTGAGGACGGTCGCCAAATAATCGAGGCCATGGTGCAGGCCGTGGATGTACTCGCTCATGATGGGAAATTCGGCCACCCCGTCCCGGGTCCTCCCGTTGATCCGGTAATGGATCATGGCCCATTCCATGGGATCCCCCGCGTCCGACCAGCTGGACCCCAAATTGGCGCCGACGAAACGCGCGTTGAGCGTCCTCAGAGCTCCCAACGCGAATTCGCGCAGGATCTCGAAGCGGTCCGCCGTCAAGGGTTCGCCCGAAAACGCGGCGAATTCCTGGTGTCCCTTCAGGATGCCTTCGTCCTGATTGATGAAATCAAAATACCTGGAGACCAGATTGTTCCAGGTCGGGAAAGTGAATCCCAAGCGTTTCAATTCATACGATTCCGGGATCCCTATTTCCCGGAGGCCGCGCCCGTCACGGCGGAAATAATCGTCCATCAGGTTGAGAAAATCCGCCTTCCTTCGCGGGAGCGTCGGCCGGCCTTGCGAGTCCCGCATGCCGAGACGCAGCACCTCAAAAATAAACAGTCGCATGCGCTGCCAGTCTTCGGGACTGTACATGACCGCGGCGGGCACTTTCTTCCGGTTCATGAAATTTTCGCGTTCCCTGGCCCATTCTTCGCGGGTCAGCGTGACCGAAGTGAGCACGATGGTGGACCAATCCGACATTTCGTAAGTGGCCGGCTGCTTTCCCGGCTGGCGGCCCGTGATGTCCGAAACCACCTTCCAATAGGAAGCCTGATTGTAGGGGGCCGGGTTATTGGCGGCATAGGCCGGCTGCACCTGCAACGGCCGGGACATCAATTGGTAGAGTTTCTCCGCCTGGAGGGCGTTCATCTTGAAATAAAACGTGTTCAAATTGCTCTCCGGAAGGATCCCCTCTTTGTAGCGGTCCAGCAGGGACGCCAGCTCCCGCCGGAGGTTTTCGTCCGCCCGGATGGCCTTGGCCACGCGCACGGCCTCGGCCCAATTTCTCTTGTAGTTCGCCCAATCGTCGCTGGTGTCGCCCTCCGCGAGGGCCTTGTCGAAATCGGCCTCGAACGCCTTCAGGACTTCATCGTTTTCCGCCCAAAAATACGGGAGGATCGCCAATTCCAGGGTCTTCCGCACGAAATCCATAGGGATCGGGCGTCCCGCGTACACCTTGGCCAGCACTTCGTGGACCCGGTGGTAGAGCGTCTGATCGCGCCGCTCGGCCGAGGGACCGATCAGAAAATCAATGGCGTTCAGAAGGACAAGTTTCGCCAGGATGAACTTTTTTGGCTTCTCGGAAAACTTTTTCACGCCGTGGGTCTTGGGATCGCGAAACAGATTCCCCAGACCCGAAAAATAATTCAGCTTATCGAGCGGCGCCCCGAGCACGCGCGCCGCGGGAGTGAACAAGTCGGCGTCCTGGCCGAGATGGTATTCGTCGCCCACGGAAGGTTCGAAGATCGCGATGTTGTCGGCCGGGACGATCACCACGTAAGCGCCCGGCGACAGCGAGCGCTCCGGGTTCGCCGGGTCTCCGATCAATTGCATGATCTGCTGATTGCCCTGCTCCCCGAATTCGCGGTTGTGGACTTTGATGAAGGCCTTGTTCATTCCCTCGGCCAGGGTTTGAATGGCGGAGCGCGTCCCCGCGCCACCCTTCAGGTCGATCACGATGAGATGGATCTTGCCCTCCTCCCTCGCCCGGCGGTCGAGGGCCGCCGCGTCCAACCCTTCCCTTTGCAGGATCCCGCCCGGCCCAAAAACCGGCTCGAATCCCCGGATCGCCCCGGTGAGGCTTCCATAATGATAGGAATCGATGGCTTGACCGCTGGCGCTGTCCACATAACTGTCATGGGGGTTGACCAAGACCTGCCCGCGCTGCTCCAAAACTCCGTCTACGGTCAGCTCCGAAAACCCGGAAATCGCCAAACGTTCTCTTTGAATGTCTTCCCGGATCCCGCCCGTGGTCGCGGAAATATTGACGACGAGATCGGCGTCGACCTGTCGCGCTCGCAGCCGAGACATGTTCTGACGGGCCAGGGCTTGGGCCTCGAGCTCCCCGATCACGCTGTCCGAGGCCTCTCCCAGGAGTTTCAATTCGCGCGCGATCTGCCGCTTCAGACCCTCGTGCTGGGTCTTCAGGTAAATGGTGGCCAGGGCAAATAAAGTCTCGCGGTAAAGATCGTACAACGGCTCATGGCCCTTCAGCTCCTTGGCGCGAATCAGCAATTGGTTGACCCCGCCCTGCGCCACGGACAGATTCTGGCTGAGGCCGTTGCGAAAAGCGCCCATGCTGGAAGCTTTAGGAGCCGCAGCCAGGGCCTGGTCGAGTCGGACCAGGAAAGTCTGATAGGCGGCGTGTTGCGCCCTAGAATCGAGCAAAGGATGGTTGCCGACGTCCGTGGTGCCGAAGAAATCCTTGATCACCACCGGTTTCTGGACGTTGTCTTTTGTGATCGTGACGTCTTCCAGCCCCACAACCGGTTCCGCCTTCGTAAGCGGATGGCCCACGGTCCTTTTTTGGACGGTGTCGCCGACTTTGACGAAGACGCTGGAAAAAATATGACTGTCCCGGAAAACGACCCGCGAGGGGTCTTGGCTGCCGGGCTGGATCAGATGATACAAAACCAAATTGCTGGACGCATCGAGACCGGCAATGTCCTCCGGAGTAAAGACCACTTCCGATCCTTCGGCCACGAACCCCGATTTGATGGCGTATTGGGTCCCGCGAGGCCCCGTGAATTTGAGATGGGAAAATGAGATCGTAACATTGTCGTCGAAGATGACCTCCACGCCCGGATCGACTTCGATCAGGGAATGATTCACGGTCTTGGCGCCCTTGAACTCTACCCCAGAGGCAGGGTAGGCGCTGTCGGGGGAGATCTTGTCCAGGGCCGTGGCGAAATAATTGAGGCCATGATGCAGGCCGTGAACGAAGGCGTTCAGGATCGCGTTCGGCAGCGCCCCGAATTCGTTCCGCCCGTTAATGCTGTAGTGGATCTTGGCCCACTCGAAGGGGTCCCCGGCGTCTGACCAGCTGGACCCGAGATTGGCGCCCACGAAGCGGCCCCGCAGCTGCCGGAACGCGTAGATCGCGCCCTCCAGGACCATGTCGTAGTCTTCCTTTGTCAAGTCGTTGCCGGACGCTCTGTTGAATTGTTCGTGGGTGGTGAGGAAACCGTTGTCCTGGACCAGGAAATCGAAAATCTGATCGGCCATGATTTCCCAATAATCGAGCGGGAGGACCTGTGACACGGCCGGATTCGCCTGGTAATGGTCGTACATCAGATTTTCGAAGTCGGCTTTTCGGGCGGGAAGCGTGGGCTGGCCCTGCGCGTCGCGCATGCCCGCCTTCAGCATTTCAAAGATGAAAAGACGCATCTGCTGCCAGTCCTCAGGGCTGTACATCATCTCGGCCGGAACTTTTTTCCGGGCCATGAACTTTTCCCTCTCCTGGGCCCATTCTTCGCGAGTGAGCGTGACCGAGGTGAGCACGATGGTGGACCAATCGGACATTTCGTAGGTCTTCGGCTGCTTGCCCGGTTCCCGGTGGCCGATGTCGGACACGACCTTCCAGTAGGTGGCCTGGTCGTAAGGCGCCGGGTTCGTCCCGACATAGGGCGGCTGGACGATCAGCGGGCGGGACATCAGCTCGAACAGTTTTTGCGCCTGAATTAGATTCAGCTTGAAATAAAAAGTATTCAAATTGCTGTAAGGAATCGATCCCTGCAAAAACCGGTCCAGGACCCCCTTGAACAGGACATTGTCTTTGGTCCGCGCGGCCAGTTCCTTCGCCTGTTGCCAGTTGCGCAAATACAGCGCCCAATCCTCGGTGGTGTCGCCGGCGGCTAGGGCGGCCTTGAATTCTTCTTCCAGGGCGTCCAAAACCTCGGGATTGTCGGCGAAGAAATACGGGACCATTACCAGTTCCAGGGTGCGGGCGATAAAATCGGCGGGGACCTGGCGGTTCGGAAAGTACTGGGCGAGTTCCCCCTGGAGGCGGTGATATAAACGGGAGTCCCATTCCTGTTCGTTGGCCCCGAAGAGGTAACCCAGACCGTTCAAGAGCACCAACTTGATCAGCGTGAATTTTTTCGGTTTTTCCGAAAAGCGCTTCACCCCATGCGTCTCGGGATCGCGGAAAAGATTCCCCAGCCCCGAAAAATAATTCAATTGCTGAAGCGAAGCCCCCAGCACGCGCGCCGCGGGAGTGAAAAGGTCCGCGTCCTGGCCCAGGTGGTATTCGGCGCCCACCGTGGGCTCGAAGATGGCGATGTTGTCGGCCGGAACGATCACGACATAAGCGCCGGGCGGAAGAGATTGCTCGGGATTTTCGGGGTCGCCGATCAATTGCAGGATCTGCTGGTTGCCCTGCTCGCCGAACTCCCGGTTATGGATCTTGATGAAGGCCTTGTTCATGGCCTCAATGATGGTCTGCAGGGCCGAACGCGTGCCCGCTCCCCCTTTGAGATCGACGACGTAGACCACGACCTTTCCCTGCTCCCGGGCGCGGCGGTCCGCCTGCTCGGCGGTGAGCCCCTGTTGCGCCAGCATGCCGGTTCCGGCCGCGAAAATCGGCTCGAAGCCCCGGATGGCGCCGGTCAAGCTTCCCCAATGATAAGAATCCACGGCCAGGCCCGTTTCGTCCACGTAGCTGTCGTGGGGATTGACGCGCACTTCCTGGGCCAGCGCATCGACCGAATCAATGCCGCGCGCCGCGTCCCCGCGGACGGCATCCAGCCGGTCCTTCTGGATCTGTTCCCGCACCGCGCCGCTCGTGGCCGAAATATTCACCACCATGCGGATCTCGATGTTGCCCTGTTTCAGACGCTCCATATTCGTTTTGGATATTTCCTGCGCCCGCAGTTCCGCCAGCATTCCGTCCGTGGCCTCGCCCAATTCTTTCAGGGCATTGCCGACGAAACGCTTCACCTTGTCCAGAGGAGAGGTGATGTAGACCGTCGCCAGCGCGAAGATGGTCCGCATGTAAAGTTCTTCGGACTGCGAATAGGACTGGAAGTCCCGGGCCTTCTGCACGAGATTGCCGGACGCCTCCAGGGCGCGGGAAAGCGTGTCTCCCGCCGCTTCCTCGAGAAAATCGGACGGGTCATAAGATTGGACCTCCGCGATGTCTTTGGCGATTTGGCCGAATGATTCCCGGTCCGCGGCCGCAAATTCGGCCAGCAGGTCGCGATAGGCACGGTCAAAGACTTGGTCCACGTTGAGCCCCAATTGTTCGATTTCCCGCAGCACGTCGCTGGCTCGGTCGAGGTCGTCCCAGATAGTCATGGTTTCATTGAATCTCGACTGCGCCGGATCGTTCTTGGCCTGTTCGATATGGTCGATCAAATGGGGGCGGGACGTGTTGACGATGGCCGGGCCTTTGAGCGGGTCGATATAGGTCGGCGCGATCGTAAATTCACCGTTCGCATCCCGCGGCGAGGTGCTGGCCAAATAAATCAGCGGAAGGCGGATCCCGGTCTTGTCCGCCAGATCCAGCCATTTCTGGATGTTGCGCAATTCGGGCTGATCTGCCAGCGAATCCCGCAAAATGTCCGAGGCGCCGGTACCGGCAAAATACCTTTCATAAATGGGGTAGATGCGGGTCTTGAAGTACGCGATCGAGGCCTGGTCGGTGAGGTCGAAGCGTCCCTTTTCCGCCAGGAGCTGGTTCATGAGGTCGTCGTTCCGGCGAAGGAAGGTCGAGATGACCGCCTCGGCTCCGATCTCGGTTTCGGGATTGGGAACGGGCCTCAGCGTGGCCCGGTATTCCCGGTACCGGTCGAGTTCGCCCGAATATTGCCCCAGCTGCGTCGGCACGCCTTCGGGAAATTCCGACACCCGGGACATCAGCGCGCTCAATTCCTGAAGATAAGCCTCCCCGCGATTCTTGACGTATTCGGCCTTGCCCTGGATCGTCGCAATCACGGTCTTCTCGAACTGCTCGGCGGTGGACACCAAAGTGAAATTAATGTTGAAGCCGAGACCGATGGCCCTTTTTCCGGCTTCGATGCCGGCCGGGGTCGCCGGAACCTTGATGAAGAAATTCTTCCGCCCGATGCTTTTTTGCATGACCAATTCCGACAGGCGCATGATTTCCAGAAGGACGAGCGCCACTTCGTGGTTGAATTCAGCGTCGTTCGCGGGGCGGTCGGGATTCGGCGTGAACAGGGGCCGCATTTCGTAGCTGGCATAACCGTGGAGGAACGGTGTTTCTTTCTGGAGAGTCACCGTGTTTCCCGTCACCGGGCTTTCGTATTCGATCTTGTAGCGGCGATCGGGGTGGTTCACCGGCAAGAGCGTTCCATTGATAGGCTTTTGCATGCGTACGCCGGTAAAGACGCGCATGGCCGGGGCGATGATCTGGTCCATGAAGAGTTCGTCGTAAACCTGGGTGGTGTCCGTGACTCCCCGCCATTTCAAATCCCGGATCTTGGTGCGGAACACGCCCCGGCTGCCGGCGGCCATTTCCTGCTGATAAACTTCCCACAGGCTGTCCGGGTTCGTCGTGACGTCATAAATAAAACCCCGCGTGGCCAGCGATCCCAAACGTCCCATGGTGATGTCCTGCACGTTCGCCCGGTCATTCGAGAACGTATACCCTTGCTCCGCCAGCCGGTGGATGACATCTTCCATCCCCAGCGCCGCCGCCTTCACGGGCACGCCCTCTTCCAGATCGATCTCCCGTTCTCCCTGCATCAAGCGCGTGACGACGGCCTCTGCCGCCTCCGCGTCGAGCCCTTCCGCGCTCAATCTCTCCCGCACTGCCTGGACGTCCACTTCCGCGTCCCGACGCATCATTTCCGGGCCGACCAAAACCTCGCGGTCCTGGGCCAGGCGCGGCGATTTCGGGATCTTGGAATCGGTGATGCGCGTCTCTCCCAGCATGGCCCGGAGATAAATCTCGTGGCTGTCACCGATGGTCGGGATCCTGGGGCTCACGGAGACATAGGACAATTTCCTGGACCGGAGCCTTTCCTGGACCCCCTCGGTGTGGAACCCCCCGGTGACGAGAATCGCCCGCCCCCGCTTGCTTTCTTTCATGTTCTTTTCGATGCGGTCCAGGAAATGCGCTTCGCGCTCTTCGGCGAGCCGGTAAAATTCCAGGGCCTTCGCGAATTTCGCCTCCATCTCCTTCACCGACGGCAATTCCAGCTTCACCGCCGAAAGGGCCCTCACCGATTCGAAGAGGCGCATCGGACTGAACTCTGATTGCCGGGCGAGCGCCGCGCGGTATTCCGAGCGCGACATCTCCAGAGTGAAAAGCTTTTCCAGGAGCGTGACGTCACGGATCAATCGCAGGAGCTTTTGCTCCTCTTCCGTCTTCGCCAGCGCGTCGAAAATCTTGTCGGTCAGCTGGTCCAGTTCGGAAAACAGGCGGCTGGAGGCGATCTCGGACTGGAAGATGAGGTATTCGGCATAGGCCGCGAAGTGGGGATAATTCTTCAGATCCAGCCCCTGGGGACCGGCCTGATCGTAGAGTCTTTCCAGGATGAAACGCGGGAGCCTCTTCCCGCCCTCTTTCCCGGGCACGCCCAGGGTTTCGATCTCGGCCAAGAGGGCCGGGTCCACTTTGCCCTTCAGGAAACCGAGCAGTGTTTTCTTTTCCTTCCGGACCATCCGGTGGTCCAGGCGGGATTCGAGGTCTTTGAGCTTCAGGACGCGCAGGGTCGATTCGAAAGCAATCTGGTGCCGGGGATCTTTCAAGTCCATGTCGAGCGACTTCTGCGCCTGAACGTAGGATGCCTGAATGTAGCGCAGGAGATTGGAACCGTTCTGGTGGTAGCCCCTCCACTCCTTGATAAAATCGCGCAGATCGTTGGAAAAATGCCGGCTCTCGAGCACGTTCACGGCGCTGTCGAGCTCGTCGAAATAGCGCTTGGATTCGGCGGAAGCCCGGATGAGCTCACAGAATATTTCATAGTCCCGGCGATACACGCCGGGGTCCTCGATTCCTACCGCCTCGATCCGCGCCCCGCCGGCGCCGCGGCTCAGGAGAAACATCTCCGGCCCGCTGAATTCGCCGTGCCGCATCAGGATGTCGGCGACATCGAGGTTCATCGAATTGTCTTTAAAAAAACGGAACCGGGCGGCCTCGACCTTCTCGTGCGCGCCTTCTATAAAGAGGAGATCGGCGCCGTAGGTCTCGACGACGTGGCGGATGATTTTTTCAATGTTCTTTTGCGCCTCATAACTCCCGTGCGCGTCCTGAATGTGCAAAAGCCAGCTCTCGCTCGACGGCGCCTGATAAATCGAGCGGATTTCACCGGCTTCGCGGGGGATTTCGATCTGGATTTGCGGAACGGACGCTTCGCGCGTCTCGTTGATCAACGTGGGAAGTTCGGGCGCGGCCCAAGCGATGTTTTGAAAAAGAAAAGAGACCAGCGTGAGAATGGAAAGAAACTGGCGCGCTTTGAGGCCGAAATTCATGATTTTAGCCACCCCTTTTTAAAGGTTGATAACAAAGCCTTAATCATTGTTTTAAATATATCACCTAACCTATTATAT
>JACQVP010000074.1 GCA_016209715.1 Candidatus Omnitrophota bacterium | reverse complement strand
TATACCTGATTTATAAGGGTATTACGAACACGATGGAGGTCGCGCCGTTCTGATGACCAATCAGGAAGCCGGATTCTCCAGGCCGGAGAGGTCCTCATCTTCATCGGCTCCGTAGAATTTTTCGAGGAACCGGCCGGTGAATCGTTCGATCAGGATGTAAATAGCGGGAATCACGAACAACGTCAGAAGGGTGGAAGAACACAACCCGCCAATGACCGCCACCGCCATGGGGGCCTGGATCGCCGTCCCCTCTCCCCCGAACCCGAGCGCGAGCGGCAATGATCCCATCATCGAACTCACCGCGGTCATGGAAATGGGGCGCGCGCGGATCTGACTGGTGCGGATGGCGGCGGTGAGGATGTCCTCCCCCATGTTTCTCCGCTGATTGACGTATTCGATGAGCACGATGCCGTTGTTGACGACGACGCCGCCCAGGAGAATCAGCCCCAAAAGCGAGATCACGTTCAGACTGGTCCCGAACAAAGCCAGAGAAATCGACACCCCGATGATGGACAAAGGCACCGTGAACATGATCACGAACGGCTGCAGAATAGACTCAAACTGCGAGGCCATGATCATATAGGTCAACACCACGGACAAAACCAGGGCGAAAATGATCTTCGAAAAGGCCTCCTTCACTTCCAGGGCCTCGCCGGAGATCGCGATGCTGTAGCCCTCCGGGATGTCATTGAAAGTATTCTTGAGAAAGAGCGCCACCTCGTCGAGCGTCTTTTGCTTGTCGGCCTCGACCGCGAGATTGGCGCTGACCACCACCGTCCGCGACTGGTTTTTGCGCTTGATCTCGCTCGGGCCGAATCCGCGGATGATTTGCGCCACTTCCTTGAGCGGGACCTCAGATTCCAGCACCGGAGAGGAAATCATCAATTCCCCGAGCCGCAAGAGGTTATCGCGGTCCTCTCTCCGCAATTGCACCCGGATATCAAACTCTCGCCCCCCCTCCTTGAACGTGCTGGCCAAGGCCCCATCGATGGCCGTCTTGGCGGTGAGCGAGACGTCACGGACGGAAATGCCGTACAACGCCGCCTTGCGGCGGTCGATCTCGACCTTGGTTTCCGGGTTGGGCTTGCTCATGTCATTTTGGATGCCGTAAACTCCCTTGCGGGACATTTGCAGCAGCTTGTTTTCGATCGTGCGCACGTATTGAGTGAGCAGTTCGAAGTCATAACCTTTGACCTCGATCGCAATCGGCTTTCCGCCCTCCCCGAAGGAAAATTCGCTCTCCTGCAAGATGTATTCGATCTCGGCGTCCCGGAATGAATAGGCCTGCAATTGGTCCTTCAGATATTCCAGGACCTCGGCGGAGGACTTTTTGCGCTTCTGCTTGAGGTTCACTAAAATCTGGGCTTGCGACGCGCGCAACGAGCCGAGGCCCGCCTCGGAAGACCCGCCCTTCGAGGACCCGATACTCACGGCCGTGTTTTGCACCTCATCGATTTTGAGGATAGCGCCTTCGATCTGGGTCGCGACCTCGTCGGTGATCTCCAGTTTGGTCCCCACCGGCATGTTGACCTTGATCAGAAACTGGCCCTGGTCGACTTTGGGCATGACCTCTTTGGGCAGGCGCGACATGATGAACATGCCGATAAAAAATGTGATCACGGCGATACCGATGATTTGATAGAGAAGGCGGTTCTGCTTCGATTCCGGCATTTCCAGAAATTTTTTTTCGAATTTCATCGGCTTGAAACCGGCCTCGTCACTTTCCCCCAAATTCGTGTCCTTCAATTTGATATTGAGCGCCAGAAGCGGCGTCAGGGTGAGCGACACAAACCACGACAGGACTTGGGAATAGATCACGGTCCAGGAAAGGTCTTTGAAGAGCTGGCCGGCCACCCCCGGCACGAACACCAGCAGCGGGAAAAACACGGCGCAGGTGGTCAGCGTCGAGGACAGCATCGCCCAAATGACCTCGTTACTTCCTTTAATAGCGGCCTCTTTCGGCGACAGGTTTTCCTGCTTCATCAAACGGAAGATGTTCTCCGTCACCACCACGCCGTTGTCGACCAGCATTCCGACGCCCAGGGCGAGGCCTCCCATCGACATCGTGTTCATGGTGATTCCCGTCGAAAACATCATAAAAAAGACCCCCAAGACCGTGACGGGAATGGCGATGATGACGATAAATGACGCATAAAAATTCCGCAGGAAACAAAGCAATACGATAAAGGCCAGGATGCCGCCCTGCATCGCCGCGTCCCGGACCCCGTCCAAAGCGCGCCGGATGAACACCGACTGATCGTAAATGACCTCGAGCTTCACGTTCCGCGCGCTGATTTCCTCCTCCAGAAAACGGAGCGCGCTCTTCACGCGGTCGACGACCTGGATGACGTTCGCGCCCGCCTGTTTCTGGATCGAGACCGAGATGTTTTCGCGGCCGTTGTAGCGGGAGATACTGGTCTTCTCCTTGAACGTGTCTTTGATCTCCGCGATGTCCTTGAACAGGATCAGGCGCTTTTGCAGCATCTCCCTCTGACTGTCCTCGCGCATGGCCTCGATCGTGTCGCGAGGGCCGAATTCCGCCCGCTCCACGAAGACATCCTCCCGCCGCTTTTCCTGCCGGGACTTGTCGACCCCCGCCACGGCGAACCCGATTTCCTGCACCGAACGGAATTCCCCCATGGTGCGAATGAGGTACTCGTACAGGCCCTTCTTGATGCTGCCGGCGGGATATGAAATGTTGGATTTCTCGATGGCGTCGACCACGGTAAGGAGCGAGATCTTGGTCGCGAACAGGCGTCCCTGGTCCACGTCCACGACGATTTCGCGGTCCAACCCGCCGCTGATGTCGGCAGACGCTACGCCGAGGACCTTCTCGAGATTGTCCTTGAGCGTTTTCTCGGCCACGAGCTTCAGGTCGACCGGCGACAACGGGCCGCTCAGCGAAAGAATCATGACCGGCCGGGCGAGGGGGTCAAATTTGAGCACGATGGGATCCTCGGCCTCTTTGGGGAGCTTCTCCTTGACCAAGTCGATTTTCTCGCGCACCGCCAGGGCGGCAAAGTCGATGTCCACGCCCCAGTCGAACGACACGGTCACCATGCTCTTGCCTTCGCGCGAGATCGAATCCACCCCCTTCAAGCCGCTCACGGAACCGATGGATTCCTCGATCGGTTTGGTGATCAAATTCTCGATTTCTTCCGGGGCGGCATTCAGGTAATTGGTGACGATCGTGAGCTGGGGAAAAGTGACGCGGGGGTAAAGGGCCTGCGGCAGGCGGGCCACGGCGATCAGTCCGAGGAGGACGATGCCGGCGATCACCATCATCGTGGTGACCTTCTTTTCAATGGCGACTTCGCAAAGGGTCATGGCCCCGCCCGTCCGGTCCTAGACCGAAACTTCCTGCTGTTCGACAACCTTGACTTCCATTCCCTCCTCGAGTTTTTCGAGGCCCGACACGCAGACCAATTCGCCTTCTTCCAGCCCCGCGTCGACCTGGGAATAGTCCGGGCGGGTATAACCGATCTTGATGTTCCGCTTCGCGACCTTGTTCGTTCTGGGATCCACCACAAAAACGCTGGCCTCGTCCTCCTTGCCGAGGACGGAGTCCGTCGGCACCACCAGGGCGTTGCGCTTGCTGTAGAGGAGGATCTTGATGCGGGAGAACATGCCGGGAAGCAGCAGGCCGTCCGGATTCTCGAGGCGCACGCGCGCCGTGGCCGTCCGCGAGCTGCCGGCCACCACGGGCGCCACGTTTTCCACGACGCCCTCGAAGGTCTTGTCGGCGTAAGCGTCCACGTAGACCCGTCCCTTTTGCCCCAGCGCCAGCTTGGCCACGTCCTTCTCCACCACCCCGAATTCAGAATAGACCACCTCGGTAGAGATATGGGACCCCACCATGGTATTCGGCGTGATGGCCTCGCCTTCCTCGATGTACAGGGTCCCGATCATGCCGTCCGACGGGGCGTACAAGTTGGACTTTTCCAGCATCGCCTCATTCAGCTTGACCTCCAGGTCCGCCGACTCGAGATCGTATTGGGAGCTGTCCACCTCGAGCTTCACCTTGTCGAGCGTCGTCTGCGGTATGCTCCCGATCTTGAAGAGCTTCTTGTGCTCGTCGTATTTCTCCTTGGCGATCATGAACGCCGTGTCCGCCTTGTTCTTCTCCGCCTGCGCCTTCTTCAGGCGGATCAGGATGTCGTCCTGGCGCAGAGAAACGAGAAGAGCGCCCTCTTCATATCGCTCTCCCTCCCGGTAGTTGATCGAATTGATGATGCCCGGGATCTCGAAACTCAACTTAAATTCCACACCGCCCTTGATGCTGCCGAGGGAGTTGAGCGAATCCTCATAATTGAACCGGGCCACTTTGAAGGTCTTCACCGGGAAGAGCTCCTTCTTCTTATCTTCCGCGGCCTGCTCCATTTCCTCCTTATCCTTGGCCCGCTTCTCCTCCTCCGAAGGGACAAAGAACATCTGCCGGATCACCGCGACGCTGACCGCGATGGCGATCACCCACATGGCGATCATCTTTAAGGGGAACTTGATCTTGCGTCCCTTGAAAAACTTCGTGACGGGGGCGGTGATTCTCCCGACAAACGACATCGGTCCCGCGGCGTGTTTTTTGAAATCGATCTTCTGGAGCTTCTCGATAAAGTAGTCGAACTCCTTGAGCCACTTCATCTCGGGAAATTTGAACCCCTTGAGAGGTGCCGGTTTTTTCGGAGGTTGCGGGGTTTCGGGTTGATCGGGCTTTTCCGGGTCGGCCATCGCGGGCTACTCCCATTCCTTAACGGGTAAAAGGCCGCGGATCCCCACGGCCCGGTTCAATCCCACGCGGGCCACGTAATAATCCGCCATGGCTTTGTGGAATTGGGATTTTTCCTCGGACAGGTCCTTTTCGGCCATGAGGTATTCCGAGGCCTGGATCTCGTTCTGCTCGAGTTTGTGTTTGGAAAGGACGGCGAGGCGTTCGCGGTACAGGACCTGCTTCATCTCCGAATCGAGCTGGATCCCGGCCCGGCGGAAATTGTAATAGGCCTCCTTCACCTCGCGGACGACCTCCCTTTCCTTCTCCTCCAATTTGACGAATTGGTCCAGGATTTCGACCTGCGCCTCCTTGACGCGGTAAACGTCTTCGAGATTGTCCAGCAGGGCGAGCGAGAACGTGTGCTTGTCCGTCGTGCTCCCCGAACCGGCCTGGAATTGGCTGACACTCGGCGCGTTCTGGTCGCGGTCGCGCGTGTACTTCACCGTGTTGCCTCCCAGGTTCCAGCTCACCTCGGCGATGAACTGCCATTCGGGGCGGTGCGAGGGATCGTCCACCGTGTCCGTGAAAGCTTCCGCCAGTTCCCCAAAATCCATGGTCACGTTCACCTGCGGCAGGAGCTTGCCGACCTGGGCGCGCTTGCCCATGATGCTCGAACGCAAGCGGTTGACTTCCATCTTCAGGTCCGGCCGGTTATCGTAAGCCAGCCGGATGTAATCGTCTAGCGTTTGGTCCGTTTCGCCGAGGTCCGAATGCGGCTTGGCTTTTCCCTTCCGCTCCTTGTCGAACTTTTCGGAGGCCTTCGCCATGATCGCTCGGTAATCGTAAAAGGGCGCGAGCTCGATTTTTTCGTTGATGTCCAGGCCGAGCTCCTTCTGCAGTTCCAGCGTGATCAGTTCATAATCCTCGCGAGCCTGCTCGACGTCGTGTACCAACTGGCTCTGCTCGGATTCAACGTTCAAATATTCGATCTCGGAGATGATCCCCTGGTCCCACTTCTTCTTGCTGTCCGAGAGGATATCGTTGGAGACGGCGAGCATCTTCTCCTTGTCTTCGAGGGCCAATTTGGTGCGGATGCTGTCAAAATATGCCTCGGAAACCTTTTGGATCAAATCGTTCGCAATTTGGTCCCGTTCGGCCCGGGCGCCCGAAAGCGTCGCCCGCTCCTTTTGCAAGGTGTGCCACAAATTGCCGCCGCGAAACACAGGCTGGCGGAACCTGACGTGATAGCTGTCGGCCGTGAACGCCTGCCCGGACAAAGACCCGCCCCGGTCTTCCAGCTCGAGGTTCCCTTCCGCGAACAAATCCCTGGCGGCCTTAAGAATCCTCTGCTTCGCGAGCTTGATTCGCTCCTGGGCGGTTTTGGCGGGTATCGCCACCGCGATGGCCCGCTCGATGCATTCTTCCAGCGTCTTGGCGTCGCCGGCCAGAAATTCCCGCTTGTTGGTCACGCTCTCCTCCGTGATGATCTTATTGATGAACCCGCGGGTCATTTCCTTGTACTGCCGCTTCTTTTCGCGGCGAAGGCGCCGGACCGTCTCTTTCAGGGTTTCATTGGATTGTAACGCCAAAGCCGGACTGGCCTTTGCTAATGACGGAGCGGGGTCTTCAGCCAGGGGCTCTTCACGCGCAAAAACCAATGCCGGATTATAAGCGAGCGACAGGACCAGGCAAATTTTGAGGGCGCGGTCAAGCATAGGGTTATAACGGACTGTATATTAAACCTTTATTAACAGTTGGATTATAACATTCTCGAAACAAACGTCAAGACAACCCATTGTAACTTATTTACTTACAATGTATCGGAGCGATGGAGGGGCAGCTTGAGGGGGATTTTGATCAAGCTTTGGGCGGTCGAATCCAGGAGATACAGCCGGTTCAAACGGCGGGGCCGGCCGTTTTTGACGATCAAGAGGCTCTTGCCGAGGGTGAAACTGCTGACGGCCGTAATCGGCGGGCGGCTTCCATTCCCTTGCAGTATCCGGGCCGCCAATTTCCGGTTTCTTTCTTTGTCCGAGCCGAACTTGGTCTCTAAAATATCCTCCAAGAGGAACAGCGCCTGAGTTCTTCTCATCGGGGGGATTCTTCCACCCCAAAATACCTTGAAATGTAGTCCAGATTTTCCATGGCGCGGGTGACGAGGACGGACTTGGCATACGGGAGCCGCCGGAGGGTCCACACGACGACATAACATCTCCGTCGAAGGAGAGGATCATGAATGCGGCCCATCAACCCCTCCAGCCTCCGCATGGCCGATTGCGCCAGGTCTCTTTTGATCCGCCAGCGGAGCGCAATCTCGGACATCCTCACGGCAACCACGGCCTCGGTTTCGCAGAGTATCATCAAAAAGCAAGATAGCCCAACGCGCGCCGGACCTCAAGAACACCGGGGGAGCGATTCACAGATAACTATTGATAATAGTTAT
>JACQVP010000070.1 GCA_016209715.1 Candidatus Omnitrophota bacterium | reverse complement strand
GGCCTCATCCTGACCGGCGGCGTCAAGCAGACCACCCATGTCTGGGTCGAAAATTACCTGGGCGGCAAGTGGATTCCTTTTGACGTCGTGAACCATCACTTCGCTTCCATGCCCAACCATTACCTGGAGCTTTATCGCGGCGATTACGCGCTGATCAAACACGTCGGGCTGTCCAAGTTCGAGTATTTCTTTTTCACGGAGCCGGAGAACATGCCGCCGGTGGACAATCCCTGGTCGCTTTACGCGCTGCCCATCCATTTCCAGGAGCTCTCCAAGGTCCTTCTCCTGATCCCGCTCGGGGCGCTGGTCGTGACTTTCTTTCGCAGCGTCATCGGGCTGCACACCTTCGGCACGTTTGCCCCGATCCTGCTGTCGCTGGCTTTCCGGGAGGTCTCGCTGTGGACCGGGCTCGGATGCCTGGCCTTGATCATCTTTTTCGGGTGGATCCTGCGCATGGTCCTCGACCATTTGAAAATCCTGGTGATTCCCAGACTCGCCATCATCGTGACCCTGGTGATCGTCTTCATCCTGGCCATGATGATCGTGGGCTTCCACTTCGGCCTGCAGAAAATCCTGTTCATCTCGATGTTCCCCATGATCATCATGACCTGGACCATCGAAAGATTTTCGGTGATCCAGATCGAAGACGGCACGGTAGCGGCGCTCCGTTCGGCGCTGGGCACGACGATGGTCTCGATCGCGGCCTATTACGTGATGGGGCTGCATGTCCTGCGGTCCTATTTGTTCGCCTTCCCGGAGCTCCTGCTCGTGATCATGGCCCTCCTGCTTTTGCTCGGCCGTTACACGGGCCTGCGCCTCACCGAATTGTGGAGATTCCGGGCCATCCGGAACGCGCGGCGGGAAGGCATGATATGAGCTGGATCGGCCCGTACCGCAAGTTCGGGCTCCTGGGCATGAACCGGCGCAACGCCTGTTACACGCTGGCCCGGAACCCTCGCCGCTTGTATCCCCTGGTCGACGATAAGCTGAAGACGAAGCAGGTCCTGGAGCAGAATCAGCTGCCGCACCCCGAACTCTATTTTTCCATTGTCCACAATTTCGAGCTCAAATTCCTGCGGGAGATCAAGTTCCTCAAAGAATTCGTGATCAAGCCGGCCCGCGGCGCCGAAGGGCGCGGAATCGTCGTCATCGTCGATAAGCATGAAAATAAATGGAAAAAATCGAGCGGGGAGCTTTTGTCGATCGAAGACATCGAATACCACGTTTCCAATATCCTGGCGGGCCTGTTCTCGCTGGGCGGGATCGATGACCAGGCCTTTTTGGAATACCGCGTGCGCAGCCACGTGATCTTCCGGTCGGTCGCCTACCGGGGGGTGCCCGATATCCGGGTGATCCTGTTCCGCGGCGTCCCAACGATGTGCATGCTGAGGCTCCCGACGATGGAATCGGACGGCAAGGCCAATCTGCATCAAGGGGCGGTGGGGGCGGGCGTGGACATGCTGGCAGGGACCACGCTGGGCGGCGTCCACCATAACCGTTTGATCGACCGGCATCCGGACACGCAAGTCCCGATCGCCGGGATCAAGATCCCGTTCTGGAACGACATCCTGGAAACCGCGGCCCGGGCTTTCGAGGTGTTTCAGCTCGGCTATATCGGGATCGACTTCGTCATCGACCACATCCTCGGGCCTCTGATCCTGGAGCTGAACGCCCGGCCGGGACTCAATATCCAGCTCGCCAACCACGAAGGGCTCCTGCCGCGCCTGCGGGCCATCGAGTCCTTGGGCCCGGGCGTCGAACAAATGAACTTCGAAAAAAGACTCGCGCTGGGCCGCGAAATTCTCCATAATCTAAAAGAGGGCCGATCATGAAACGAAAGCTCTTATGGCTCAATCTCCTTCTGGCGGGGGCCTGCTCGCTGAACGCCTTCGCGCTCACGCCGAAAGCGGAGTCGGTGAGCGGCAAGGTGGTCCTGGTCAAACCCAAAGCGGGGCACTTCTTCCTGGCCTACCGCAGACCGGGCGCCTCGCTCGACACGCTCGCCACCTTCAAGGTGGACGGCGAAACCCTGTTCGTGGGACTGCCGGGGATCGAATCGATGAAACTCAACGATGCCGTCCGCGTCGAATACGTGGAAGAGGAGGGCGGCTCGTGGGCCGCCCGGCGCGTGGAAAAATCGGAAAAATAGGAGGCCAGCCGCATGAATATGCCCGGACCGTTTGAACTGATCGTCATTTTTTTCGTGATCCTCCTCCTCTTCGGCGCCAAACGGCTTCCCGAAATCGGGCGCTCGCTGGGAAAAAGTCTGCGCGACTTCAAAAATGCCTTGCAGGGGCTGGATTCCGACGACAAGGAGAAAAAAGACAAGGGCGGGCAAAACCCGCCGGCTTAGAAACGGTAATTCAGGCCGAGGCCCGTCAATTCCTGAATCAGTTTGGCGTGCGTTTTCAGCTTTTCCCGGCTGGCGCTTTCTTCGAATTTGATCTTCCTTCCCTGAGAATCCTCGGCTCCCAGCGCGTAGCGGCGGGTCCCCAGGCTCGTCTTTTCGATCCAAATCTCCTTGACCGACTCGGCGGGCAGCACCTCGGTCTGGACCGGCAGGAAATAAAACGAAGTGCGCGTGACCAGGGTCCGCGAGGCGCCTTCCACCCGGACGCTGCGGTTTCTTCCCAGAGAGACGGCCCCGATCAGGATCAGGATCAGCGGGATGGCCAGCGGCAGCGATTCCAAGAGCCGGCCGGCGCGGATTTGAAGGGCCAGGGCATCGGCGACGAAGAACACTTTGGCGATGAACAAAGCCTGCGGGCCCAGGGAAAGCTTCACCCAGAAATCCAGCCCTAACAGCGCCGTCAGGGCGAGCGTGAGCTCGTAAATTTTCCAGGGCAGGGCCGGTCTTAAGAGGAGGGAATCTTTGCGGGCGCGTTTCAGGGCGTGGGAGTCCATGTCAGCGCAACCTGATTTTTTTGAAACGGAGCAATTTTTCGACGAGCGGCCGGAGCTCGTCCGCGTTCACGTCGTAGTAGAGCTTCCCCCGGTCGGCAAGAGAGATGGACCCCGTCTGCTCCGAGACGACGAGGCACAGGGCGTCCGTTTCTTCGCTCAGGCCCAAGGCGGCGCGATGCCGGGTGCCCAGGTTTTTTTTGAGGTCCGCCTTTTGCGTCAGCGGGAAGATGGCCGAGCAGGAAACGATGCGGTCGTGTGACAGGATGACGCCGCCGTCGTGCAGGTAGGTGGGGGGCGTGAAAATAGTCAATAGGAGCTCGTGCCGGATCTTGGCGTCGATCACGACGCTCTTCTCGACGAGGGGCGCCAAATCGTCCCGCCGCTTGAGGGCCATCAGCGCGCCGATTTTGGCGGAGGCCAGGATCCGGCAGGCCTTGATGATTTCGTCGAGGGGGCCGTTCCGCTCCAAAAACTGCTTTTCGGGATACCGCCTGCGGATCCTCCCCGCGATCCGCCGGACCTCGGGGTAGAACACAATGCCTGCCGTGAGAAAATAAGCCGCGTAACGGCCGAGGGCGTTCAGCCGGGGGCCGGCCGGATACAGCCCTCCGAAATCGGTCAGGAACAAGAGAGCCGCGCCCGCGAGCCCCGCCAGCAAAAAAAACGTCCGTTCAACCGCGAAAAACACGGCGATCCGGAACACCACAAAGAGGGCGGCCGCACATTGCAGGCCGAATTCGACCCAGACATTGGAAGTCATGATGATCCACCCATTATAGCGAAATGCCCGCGCGTTCTATGCTATAATCATCGGCGATTTTATCAAGAATTGGAATTCTGCGTGACCGACAACAACGCGATCTCAATCCATAATCTCGTCAAATATTACCGCAACCGCTTTCTCGCGCTGAAAAACATCAGCTTTGAGGTCAACGAGGGGGAGTTTTTCGGCTTTTTGGGGCCGAACGGGGCGGGCAAGACGACCACGATCAATATTCTGACGGGTCTCGCCAATTTCAACGAGGGGACCGTCCGGGTCTTCGGGCACGATGTCATGAAAGACTACCGGGAGACGAGAAAGCTCATCGGCCTGGTCCCTCAGGAATTCAACTTTGACCCCTATCTTTCCATCGAGCAGATCCTGATCTATGAGGGCGGCTATTTCGGCATCCCCCGCAAGACCTGCCGGGACCGTGCCCGGGCGCTGTTGAACGAATTTGGCCTCTATGAGAAACGGAATCAGGATTACCGCCGTCTGTCCGGGGGCATGAAGCGTCGCCTCCTGATCGCCCGGGCCCTGATCCACGAGCCCAAGATCTTGATCCTGGACGAGCCGACGGCCGGTGTCGATCTGGAATTGCGCCATCGCCTGTGGCAGTTTTTCCGCGATCTGAATGCCCGGGGCCGGACGATTTTTCTCACCACCCATTACATCGAGGAGGCGGAAAGGTTGTGCAGCACCATCGGGGTCATCCACCGGGGGCAGATCGTGGCCTTCAACGAGAAAAACCGGCTCATCCGCGAGATCAGCGGACACTGGGTCGTGGTGGAGCTCCGTCAGCCCCTGAAGGCTCTGTCGGAGGAATTGACCCGCTTCGGGGTGACGCTGGGGCGCGAAGGGAAGGTGCTCCGCTTTCAGGAGCAGGCCGGGGTGACGCCGGGCGTGATGAAGGAAATCCACCGCCTCGGCCTGGAGATCGCGCGGCTCGACGTCCGCAAGGCCACTCTGGAAGACACGTTTATAAAATTGACGGGCTTCAAGGATTCATTTGAAGGAGACCTGGATTCGATGAGGATGGCCGCCGATGAAGAATAGGACCGGTTTCCGCGCCCTGGTGGGGCGGGAGATTCAGCGGTTCTTGAGCGTGTTCGGGCAGACCATCCTGCCGCCCGTGGTTTCTTCTTTTCTGTATATTTTCATCTTCGGATTTTCCATCGGGCGGAGCCTCCAGGAAGTGAGCGGGGTTTCTTACCTCGAATTCCTGATACCGGGGCTAATCATGATGTACCTGATCGAAGGGTCGTACGGCAACGCCTCCTCTTCCTTGTTTGTTTCCCGCTGGGCCAACCACATCCAGGAAATCCTCGTGACGCCCCTTTCCTACCTCGAAATGGTGCTGGCCTTCCTCATCGGGGGCCTGGTCCGGAGCGTCCTGACGGCGCTCGGCGTGTATCTGGTGTCGCTGATCTTTGTCCGGTTTCCCGTTTACAACGTTTGGATTGTTTTGTATTTTATGATCTTCGTGTCGCTGGGGTTCGCCTCGGTCGGGCTCCTCGTCGGCCTGTTGTCGGAGGAGTTCGAGCACATTTCGATGTGGACGACGTTCGTCGTCGAGCCGCTGATTTTCTTCGGCGGGGTCTTCCACTCGATGGACATGGTGCCGCACGTGCTGAAGGTCATCACCGCGGCCAACCCCATTTTTTACATGGTCAACGGGTTGCGTTACGGCATGATCGGCGTGACCGACGCCAATATTTACCTGTGCATGGCCGTGGTGATGGTTTTCTTTTCCACGCTTTTTGCTTTTTCGGTCTATCTTTTCAAGATCGGTTATAAATTGCGCGTCTAACACGGGGACACAAACCATGATCCGTACCTATGCATACCGCGGGCACCGGCAATGCGAAGCGGACGTCTCGCTGGAGGTCGTCCGGAACGTCCTGCAAGAGGAAAAGGGAATGGTGTGGATGGATTTCGACAAGCCCACCGAAGAAGAGGTGAAGCTCCTTTCCCAGTTCTTCAACTTTCACCCCCTGGCCATCGAGGACTGCGTCAACGTCCGGCACCACCCCAAGATCGACGATTACGAAGATTACCTGTTCATGATCTTCCACGCGCCGGACCTGTCCCAGAGCGGCCAGCAGGTCAAGACCAACGAGATCGATATTTTCCTCGGCAAGCACTTCATCGTCACCCATCACGTCGAGAACATCCCCAGCATCCAGACCGTCCGCCAGAAATGCGAAAAGAATTCCGACATCGTGATGGGCCGGGGCAGCGACTTTTTCCTGCAGACGCTGCTCGACCGGATCATGGAAAATTACGAGCCGCTGGTCGAGGACCTCGCCGAGGAGGTCTCGTGGGCGGAGGAAGAGGTGTTTTTCAATCCGGACGACAAGTTTTTGAAGGCCATCTTTGGCCTCAAGAAGGACATCCTTTATGTCCGGCGCATCATGGCCCCCCAAAGAGACACCATCCTCCAGCTGTCGAAGGAGGGCTCCTGGCTGATTTCGGAAAAGGCGCGGCTTTATTTCAAGGACGTTTACGACCTGCTGTACCGGATCATGGACCTCCTGGAAACCTACCGGGACCTCGTGAACAGCACGGTGGACGCGTACCTGATCGTCGACAACAACCGGATGAACCGGGTCATGAAAGACCTGACCATGATGACGGCCGTGATGCTGCCCCTCACTTTCATCACCGGCATTTACGGCATGAATTTCAAACACATGCCCGAGCTCGATTGGAAATTGGGATACGCCTTCGTTTGGGGGATCATGCTTTTGACCGTGGCCCTTCAGCTCATCATCATGAAGCGCAAGAAATATTTTTAGCCATGCGCCCCCTCTCTCTCCCGCGGGTCCCGCTGCGGGACCTCGATTTGGGGGAACTCGAAAAACTCGCCGTCTCGCTGGGGGAGCCATCCTACCGCGCGCGCCAGCTCGCCGGCTGGTTGTACGCCAACGCCGCGGTGGATCCCGCGGACCTCTCCAACCTTCCCAAACCCTTTGCGGAAAAACTGGCCGGGAACCACGCCGTCAATTCTTTGTCTCTCGTCTCGAAAATTATTTCCGAACACGACCGTTCGATCAAGTATCTCTTGCGGACTTCCGACGGCCATTTCCTGGAGACCGTCTTGATTTTGACCCGCTCCCGCCGGACCGTCTGCCTGTCGACCCAGATCGGATGCAAGATGGGATGCCGGTTTTGCGCCAGCGGCAAAGAGGGCCTCTTGCGGCACTTGTCCTGCGGGGAAATCCTGGACCAGATCGCCTGGGTTCAGCGGGACAGCGGCGGGCCGGTCACCAATCTCGTGTACATGGGGATGGGGGAACCCCTGGACAATTATGAGGCCGTGATCAAGTCCATCCGGATCGCCAACGCGCCCTGGGCCTACGAAATCGGTCAGCGACGGATCACGGTTTCTACGGTGGGCGTAGTCCCCGGCATACGCCGCCTCGCCGGGGAGGGCCTGGGCCAGATCAAACTCTGCTTTTCGCTCCATTCCCCGGACCAGGAGATCCGGTCGCGGCTGATTCCGTCGAACCGGAAGTACTCGCTGGATGACATTGTCAAGGCCCTCCGCGAAACGCGGGAAAAGTTCAAGAGGCGGATCACGATGGAATACATCCTCATCCGCGACCTGACGGACCGGGATTCCGATCTCAAGAAGCTTGCCGCGATTTGCCGCACCCTGGATGCCAAAGTGAATCTCATCCCGTACAATTGCGTGGAAGACGTCGAATACCGAAGGCCCTCGCCGGAAAAGATCGCGGCCTTTCAGAATGGCCTCGAGAGGGAAGGCGTGCGGACCACCGTGCGCTACAGCGCCGGGCAGGACATCAGCGCCGCCTGCGGTCAGTTGAGACTGGCCGAGGAACGAAAGTCCCGGCCCGCGAAATAACCGCCGGTGAGGGCGTCCAAGTACCCCGTCACTTCTTCAATCCGCAGGACAAGATCCATCCGCTCTTTTTCCAAAGCCGGGGGCGACATCGCCAGTTCCATCATCAACCTGCGGCGCTCGAAATAAAGCCGCGTCACCTCGCTCAATAAGTCGTTCCGCAGTTCGACCATCAATTTCTCCCGCGAATCGATGGAGGTCTGATAGCTTCCCCAGATCAGGTCGGCCAGGTTCCAGTCGAGGCTCAAATTGAGGTCCCGGTCGCGCGTCTCGGGCCCCTGGATGTAGTAATCGGGGGTGTTGGTCGCGCCCCGGTCGATATCGACGCTCGAGTTCACGGAAAGGTTTTTGTCCAGCGAGAGCCCGGGGACGAGCGACCGGAGACGCGAAAGAAAATGCCAGCGCTTGATCTTGGCATTGGACGTGTCCGAATAACGGATTGCGGCGCGATGGAGTTCGGCGAGAGGCGGCTCGCGCTCGAGCAGGCGCCGGTAATGGTCCAGCCGGGTCTCGTCGGCCGAAGGTGCGCCCCAGCGCACTTCCTCCACCGGCCACGGTTCCGGCCAGCGGAAAATTTGGTCCTGCGTCAAAGCGAACAAGGATTGTCTGCCGTCGACCCGCGCCAGGCGGAGAGAGCGGACGGCGGAGACCAGGAGGCCCGGTTGCATGCGGACCCAGCGTGCCTGAGAACGATCGAGACAGTAGACGCCGTCGGAGGCGGCCGCGAATATCAGGCCCTCTTCGGAAATCACCAGGTCGGCGATGCGAACCGGGCCGAGCCCGGCCGAAGGCGCAGGCTGCCAGCGCTGCCCGAGGTCCGTGCTGAAAAAAACGCCGGAGGCGGTCCCGGCCCAGATTTCATCCCGGAGGGGATGGATTTCCAGCGCTTGAATGAAGGCCGCGCCGGATCCCGCCTCTTCTTCCGGTTCGCCGATGTCCGGGCTGTCATTCGGTTCAGGTCCCGCCGCGGGCAAATGGAAAACCGTGGAGAAGGACCGTCCCCAATCAACGCTCCGATAGATGTCGCGGTCCGAGACGGCAAACATCAGAGACGGTACGCGGGGATGAAAGGCGATAGCCCGGATGGAACGGCGGTCCAGTCGTCCTGCTTGCTTGGCCCAGCTTTTTCCGCGGTCCAAACTCCAATACAGCCCGTCTTGCGTCCCCAGCGCCAGGACATCCGCGTCTCCCGGATGCGCCGCCATGCAGTACCCGTTCGGCGAGCCGCGGCCGGAAGAGACGCTCTGACGGGTCCAGATTTTCCCGCGGTCGCTGCTGGAAAACAATCCGTCCGAGGACAAGACGAACCAACGCGCCGGGTGTTGCAGAAAAGAATTCCGGAGCCTTCCGCCCGCCGGGACTTGAAATAAGGAGGCCCATTTCCGGCCGCCGTCCTGCGTGGAGTACAAACCGCGCTCGGCCAGCGCGAGCAGATTTCCCTCCGTCCCGGCGGCCAATTTTTCAAAATTCCGCGCGGAAGGGGCCGCTGGCACTTTTTCCCATCCGGTTTGAGCTCCGGCCGGAAGGGGCCACGCGCACAGCCAAATTCCGGTGAACAAAATGAGACTTGGTTTCATAAAACGGGGTAGTGATTTCGGCAGGTGGGAAGAGTCTAAGGTCTTATTTATAAAAAGTCAACAAAAATATGCGAAATTGCTATTTCGACGGAAAGATCAAATCGATCTCACCGGTTTGCCCGTCCACCGGGCGGCGCAACTCGCCCAGCCGTTCGTGCCAGACCGCGAGGGTGAAATTCCCGGCGGGGACGTCTTTCAAGGCAAATCGTCCGCCCCCATCGGTGACGGCGTAATAGCGGTGTTTGGGCACCACAACAATGGCGTACATCCAGCGGTGGATGCCGCAGCGCACCGTGAACCGGCCGGGCTCGCTAAAAATTTTTTTCAGGATTTGATTCTGCCGCGGCATGGCTTCGTTGAACAGCATGACGGCTTTGGAATCAAAGGCCCGGACATTGTGCAAAAAACCGTCGGAATTGCGGATCTCGACAGCCGATCCGGGAAGAACGAGAACGACGTGCGGAGAAAACACGCAGTTCTTTTGGTCGAGAACGGCCGGAACTGCGGGAGGCTCCGAAGGGGGAGGAAAATCTTCCTCCAAATACACGACGGCGTCCTGCACGAATCCTTCCGCGCTGATCCGGAGGGCCGGAGCAGTTATGACGCTGCCGCATTCGCCGGCTTGATCGGCATTCACGGCGACCGGCTCGGGTGCCGGAAGCGGAGGAAGGACCCGCACCCGGCCTTTCAAATTATAGGCGGCGGCCGGGTCCGGTGAAAGGAGGAAGAAGATCAGGAGGAGCAAAAAAGGCATTACTGGGCTTCTTGAAAATATGTCCAGAGCACCACGTCGCCGGCCTTGAGGCGGGTCTTGTGAGGGCTGACGCGCTTGGATTCTCCATTGACGGCTACCCGCCACCAGCGATTATTCAAGGGATCGACGCTGACTCCGCCGATGCCTTTGATTTCCTCGGGGTGGCAGCAAACGGCCCCTTTTTCCGCGGGAAGCGCCTGCCGGACCGCTTCGCCCGGAGTGGCGTCCTTTCGAGGCAATCGCACCACGGTCTCAAAGGCGGGAAGATTCGCGGGGCCGAATTCCACCCGGACGGTCACCGGGATGATTTGGCGCGCGACGGTCATGCCGGCGGCAGAATTTCCGGCGGTCATTTGCGGGCCGGCGACGAGGAGGGCTACGAGCAGGGCTTCCATGGCGGCGTATTCTACGTGACAAATTTCAGCGGGGCAACGAAAAACCGCCGGTTTGCAGAACGGGAAGACACCCGTATAATTAAATAAGAGGACCTCCATGAATGCCTATGAAATGTGGGAAAGAGCGCTGAAGAACACCCAGATCGTCCGGCCGCGGATACAGCCGCTGTCCACCTATTCGACCACACAGCTTCCCTACGTTTTCTTGGCCGAGTCATCTTTCCATGCGGGAGACACCGTGGTCCGGAAAGGGGAAATCTCCGTGAACCGGCCCGCGCTGGTACTGCCCCGGAACAGCCCGCTGTTTGAAGGGTTTGAATTCGAGAAATTTTCCAAGCTTGAACGGGACTTTCTCGATTCGTTGCTGCTGGTCCGGGGGGTCCGCTTTCCGTCTCTGAAATATCAAAACCAGACCGAATCCCTGGATGTTCGCGAAGAGGACCTCGGATCGGCGGTGCGATTTTTTTCCCGCCTCCTGCAGCAGGAAGAGAGCGTGTCCACAGGGCTGGTGGTGGGCCCCGAAGACTGCTGGCAGTTTTCCGTTTTGATATTCGTCTCGGGCGAAGTCCTCCGGTCGGCCGGCAGCGATATCCGCCGGCTCACGGAAGACGCCGGTTAGCGGGCGCTGGCCACGCCGACCTTGGCGCAGGAATCCTCAATCGGACAGCGCGAACAGTGGGGCGAGAGCGGCCGGCATAAATTCTGGCCAAAGGCCACGAGCAAATCGTTGTAAGTGATCCAGTACTTTCGGGGGAGCGATTTCCGCAAGGCCTTTTCGGTCTCGGCCGGTGATTTCGTCTTCACCAATCCCCACCGGTTGGAGATCCGGTGCACGTGAGTGTCCACGCAAATGCCGGGCTTGCCGAAGGCCAAAGTGACTACCAGATTTGCCGTCTTCCGGCCGACTCCCGCCAAAGTGACCAGCTCCTCGATGGTGTCCGGCACCCGGCCGCCGAATTTTTCGACCAAGGTCCGGCACAGCGCCAGGATGTGCCTGGCTTTGGTCCGGTAAAATCCGGCCGGGAAGATGGCTCTTTCGATTTCTCTCGTTTTCAGCGTGAGCATTTTTCGCGGGTCCGGAGCCAATTTAAACAGCCGGCGCGAGGCTTGCTCAGTGGTTTCATCCTTCGTCCGGGCGCTGATAACGGTCGAAACCAGCACCTGAAATGGATCTTCGGTTTCTTCTGCGATTTCAGTCACTGTGGGGACGCGCCAATTCTTATACAGAGAGCGGAGCGCCGAGATCCTTTGGGATAAAGAGTGCTTTGCTGAGTTCGTCATGCTTGAAGCAATATACTCAAATCGCGAGGGAGTCTCAAGAGGCCCGGCGTCTTGACAATCCCTCCAAAAAGTGAATAATAGCTCTTCCCCTTTGTCGGGGCCAGAGGTGTAAGTTGAATCTTTTTAGCAAGATAGCAAAAGATTTTCGGGCCATATTCGATCGCGATCCTGCCGCCCGGACCCCATTTGGTGCGATCGAAGTCGTCCTCACTTATTCGGGCTTTCAAGCTCTGTTGGTTCATCGTGTGGCCCATGTCCTGCACCGCTACAAAATTCCTTTGATTCCCCGTCTCCTTGCCCATTTGATCAGAATTGTCACGGGGGTGGAAATCCACCCGGGGGCCGCGATCGGTCCGGGCTTTTTTATTGACCACGGTATGGGGGTAGTGATCGGGGAGACGGCGGAAGTGGGAGAAAATGTGACGCTCTATCAGGGAGTGACGCTGGGCGGAACGGGCAAGGAGAAGGGAAAGCGCCATCCGACGATCGGAAACAACACCGTAATTGGAGCCCACGCCACGGTTTTAGGCAATATCCGCATTGGAAACAACGTCAAAATCGGCGCGGGGTCGGTGGTGGTCGGTTCCGTCCCTGACAATTGCACTGTGGTAGGGGTTCCGGGAGAAATTGTACGAATCAATGGTGGAAAAGTCCCCACCGAGAATTTGGATCACGGAGATTTGCCCGATCCGGTCAAAGAATTGCGCGACCGTATTGCATTTCTACAGCAAGAGATAGATAGTTTAGATGGGCATATGAAGGGATTCGAGCAGCAAATCATCGACCGCCGCAAAAAGCCTTCCTGAGTTTTCCTCAAATTTTATATCTTTCTCTAGCCTAACGAAATCTCTAAAGTTACTGCCTGC
>JACQVP010000069.1 GCA_016209715.1 Candidatus Omnitrophota bacterium | reverse complement strand
TGGGGCTGTTTAAAGCCCCAGAACAAGAGTTCTGGGACATAGCCACAAACATCAAGTTTGGGGCTGTTTAAAGCCCCAGAACAAGAGTTCTGGGACATAGCCCGAAACAACCAGTTTCGGGCCGTTTAGTTTGGGGCTTCATATTAATGCACCAGCAACCCGGCCTGCGACGGATCCAGGAACGCCCGGACCCGCTTGTCCTTTTCCCGCTTCAGGTCCTGTCCCGGGCCTTCGAAGATAAACCTTCCTTCGTACAGCATCGCGATCGAATCGGCCGTGCGGCAAGCGCTGCCCACGTCGTGGGTCACGATCACCATCGTCGCGCGCTGCTGGTGTTTGAGTTTCAGGATCAATTGCTCGATGTTGTAGAAATTAACCGGATCAAGACCGACCGTGGGCTCGTCAAAAAGAAATATTTCCGGGTCCGGGGCGAGTGCGCGGGCGATGGCCACGCGCTTTCGCATCCCGCCGGAAAGTTCCGCCGGCCGCAGGGAAGCGGCGTTTTCCAAACCGACAAAGCGGAGCACCTCGCGCACGCGCTTGGCGATCGCGGACGCGTCGGCCAGGGCCAGCTCGCGGAGGCGGAAACCGACGTTCTCGGCCACGGTCATGGAGTCAAAAAGCGCGCCGTGCTGGAAGACCATCGCCATGCGCCGGCGCACGAGCGACAATTTCCGCTCCGGCAGGCGCGAGATCTCCTTCCCGTGAAGATAGATTTTTCCCGATTGCGGGCGCAGGAGCCCCAAAATCGCTTTGAGGATGGTCGATTTGCCGACACCGCTCGGGCCCAGGATGACCTTGGTTTCGCCGGGAAAGACCTTCAAATTCATGTGCTGGACGATGATCTTTCCGCCGTAGTCCAGGGTGACGTTCCGGAATTCGACCAGGGGCTCGGCCATCGATTACCAGCAGGTCGCGGTGAAAAGCTTGGTGAGCAGGAAATCCAGCGCCAGAATAGAGATGGCGGCCATGACCACCGCCCGCGTCGTGGCCACGCCGACGTTCGCGGCGCTCGAGCCGATGCGCATGCCGCAGTAGCAGGAAACGATTCCGATCACGAAGCCGAAGGCCGTCGATTTCGCCAGGCCGCCCCAGATGAAGGCGGGCGTCAGCACCTCGAAGACAGAATCCCAGTAAAAGGCGGCGCTGATTTGCACGACCTGAGTGGCGATGACGAGGGCGCCGAGGAAGGCCACGGCGTCGCAGAGGGTGGTGAGCACCGGCATCATGAGGGTGCAGGCGACGAGCCTCGGCTCTACCAATTTTTTCACCGGGTCGCTGCCTTCCGCGCGCAGGGCGTCGATTTGCTCGCCGAGGGACATGGAAGCCAATTCCGCGGCGATGGCCGAGCCGGAGCGCGCGGCGACCATGATCGAGGAAAGGACAGGGCCGAGTTCGCGGATGACCGTGGTCCCCACCGGCCGCCCCAAATAGGTCGTGGCGCCCAAATTTCGAAGCTCAACGATGCCCTGGAGGGCCAACACCAGGCCCATGAAGAGTCCCGTCAGCGTCACCACGGGCAGGGAACCGACCCCGATTTCGTCCATTTGACGGCGCGTGATCGAACGCTTGTAGGGAGGTGAAAAGGCCGACCATACGGCGGTCTTGGTAAAGACGGCCATCTCGCCTGCCTCCCGGATGAATTTTTGGACCCCTTCGCCCGCGGAAACGGCGGTTTGATAAATCCTGGTTTTCATGGAGATATCTAATTATCGAGCCGCCGGGCGGGCGCCTTGAGCGAGATTGTTGTATTGGCCCGAATTGATGTGATATAGTTTAAAAAATTTCAGAACGGCTTTTAACCGCGGAGAAAACCAGATGCCATACGACAGCAGTCTCGACAAGCAATTTTATTCCAAGTCCTGGGAACACGCCGACGAAAAGATCACCGTGAGCGTGTACGCCTACAACAACGGCCAAAAGAAGCTGCAGATCACCCGCGAGGCCGTGAACGCGGACGGCTCGCCCCGGTTTGCCAAACTCGGCCGTATGACCAAGGAAGAGGTGCAGGGGATCCTTCCCTTGATTCAGGAAGCCATGGGCCAGATGGATTGAAATGCCCGAGTCTGCCGCCGACGGATGGATCCGGAGCCTCGGCCTGGCGCGCCATCCCGAAGGCGGTTATTACCGCGAAACCTATCGTCCGTCCTGATCCCGCCCGCCGCCCTCCCTCCGGAAATCGAGGGGCCTCGCCACGCTTCCGCGGCCATCTATTTCTTGCTCCCGGGAGGCGATTTTTCGGCCTTTCACCGTATCCGGTCCGACGAGCTCTGGCATTATTACGCCGGCAGTTCGCTGCGGCTCTATCTATTGGAATCTAGAGGGGAGTTGAAGCGGATCGAGCTCGGGCCGGATTGGGAAAAAGGCGAAGTCCCCCAGGTCCTGGTCCCGAGAGACCACTGGTTTGCGGCCGAGCCCGTCCGCGCCGATTCCTTTTCCCTGACAGGATGCACCACCGCGCCCGGATTCGATTTTCGGGACTTTGAAATGGCCGACCGCGAGGAACTTTCCCGGCAATATCCCCTTCACGCGGCGACGATTGCCGCATTCACCCGCTGATTCCCGGATTCGCTCAAATCACCAGTTGCCTTTGCTCCAGCCTTTGATATAAACTTAAAAAAGAGAACAAAATCTAAAAAGAAAGAGGCTCTATGGGCGCCAAAAGCCAGATTGCGCAAAAGAATATACTCATCGTGGATGACGATCCGGAATATCTGGAGCTCATGCAAATGACCCTGCAAAAGGCCGGTTATCATGCACGCACCATGCAGATGGGGGAAGATGTCGTCCGCCTGCTGAAGGGCGGGGAAAAGCCGGATCTGCTGATTTTGGACCTGTGGCTGCCCGATTGGCCCGGGATCGATCTCCTGCCGCGCGTGAAAGACGCCTGGCCGGACACCAAGGTGCTAGTTTATACCGGCATGGAAGAGGATCAGAAGCAGTTTCTGGACGTGGTCCGTTACACGGACCGTTTTCTTAAAAAGTCCTCTGACATTTCGCGTTTGGTCGATTGCGTCCGGGATTTGCTGTCCTGACAGGCCAGCCGTCTGAGGAATTGATGGACGTGTCTGACCGATGCCAGCCGGTATTGCGCGAACGTCGGCGGATTTTTTGCGGGTGAGACTTTTACCGTCCAGGCCCGCTTCCCCAGAGCGCGGAAGGCATCTTCGTCCGTCCGGTCGTCGCCGATATAAATCGCGATCGGTTTTTTCCGCGACAGCCGCTCAATCCGGCGCGTGAGCCACCGTGTCATCGACCCTTTGTTCCAGCGTGTCCGTGGTTTGACTTCCCACACCTTTTTTCCTTCCCGGCAATCGAACCGCCCCGTGAAATCCTTCAGGACTTCCTTTAGTATCTGCCGGGCCCGTTCCGTTTCGCGCGCACCCGCCCCCCGGAAATGAACGCTCAAGGAGAATCGCTTGTTTTCGACCCACACGCAAGGGGAGGCGCGCAGTTTGCGCCGCAGACGCCGCGCGATTTTAGAAAGAAGCGGACCGGCCTTGGAGATTCCGGGATGGAGAAAACGAAAGCGCGGATCCGGCCCGCGGCATTCCAGGCCATGGTTTCCGGAATAGATCAAGTCCCGGATGCCGACCCGGGCAGCCACATCTTGGACCGTTCTCCCGCTGACAATGGCTACATACGTGCGGGGCGGGCGGTGCAATTTTCTCAATACTTCCCGCACGGACGGGGCCAGCCGGGCCGCTCCCGGCCTCCGGACAATAGGGGTCAAAGTCCCGTCATAGTCGAGGTATATAATTAAAGGAAGCTTTTCTCGTGCTTTTACGAGCGGGCGCCAGGCTCCGCCGAGCGATTTCATATCTGACCATTTTAACAGGATTTACAGCAAATTTCTCAAAAAAAATGTTTGACAGGCGGCTGAATATAAATAAGAT
>JACQVP010000067.1 GCA_016209715.1 Candidatus Omnitrophota bacterium | reverse complement strand
ATGCCGGGCCGGACCATCTCCAGGTGCGCCTCGGGCAGCGCCAGGAGCCCGGCGCTGTTGGCCAGGTGGCGCCGGCCCGCCCGAAGGCCGGCGGCACGGATGGCCCGGTCTGCCTCCAGGAAGCGGGCGAGTTGGTCGCGGGCCGGCCAATGTCATCCCGGGAACCAATCTCTGGCCGAGGGCGAATTCATAGGCGGTCATCTCACGTTTGCCGGCAGGTTGCAGGCGCCTGAGGAGAAGAGCGCCGTGGCCCGTCTGGATGCGAAGGGCCCCGCCGGCCTTGTCGATCCCGATGATATTTCCTGCGTCCGCCTCGGCGCAACCGATACTCTCCGCCGTCGCCGCGAGGATCTTGAGCGGCTCACCGCGATAGGACGTGAACGCTGCCGGCCAGGGCTGCAGTCCGCGCACTTTGGCACTGATCTCCTCCGCCGCGGCGGTCCAATCGATCAGTCCGTCCTCCTTTTTCAGCTTGGGCGCGTAAGTGGCGCGGGCATGGTCCTGCGGCACGCGCTTCAACGGGCCTTGTTCCAGGTGCTCCAGAGCCTCCATCAAAAGGCGGGCGCCTTCATGAGCGGATTTTTGCTCCAGCGTCACGGCCGTTTCGTCATCGCCCAGCGGCCAGGATTTTTGGGCCACGAGGTCGCCGCAATCCAGCCCTTTTTCCACCATAAAAAGGGTCACGCCCGCCTCCGGCTCGCGGTTCAGGATCTGCCAATTGATCGGGGCCGCGCCGCGGTATTTGGGCAAGAGCGAGGGATGAACGTTCAGCGCGCCATTTGCGGGAATTTTGAGCCAGGTCTCGGGAATGATTTTGCCGTAAGAGGCGACCACGAACACGTCGAAACCCGGGGCTTTGATTTCTTCCAGAGCGGCGGGATCTTTCAACGATTCCGGCGACCAGCACCGGATCCCCTTCTCCTGCGAGAACTGCTCGACCGGATTCGCGAGGACCTTCAACCCCCGGCCCTGGCGTCTTGCCGGAGTGGTGAGACAGGAAACTTGATGCCGGGACGCGAACAGCGCGTTCAACGAAGGCAGGGAGAATTCGGAAGAGCCGAAAAACAGGACCTTCACATCCGGCGGAGGGTACGTAATTCATTGACCAGGGTCTGGCGCTGGCGGAAACCCAGACGGTCAATGAAAAGTTTGCCGTTGAGGTGGTCCAATTCATGCTGAATCACGCGCGCCTCGAACCCTTTGACCCGGAATTCGAGCTTGCGGCCGTCTAGATCCTGGGCCTCCACTCGAATAGACTGCGCCCTTTTCACCTCTCCGGAAATTCCCGGCAGGCTGAGACAGCCTTCCAAGCCTATTTCCTCCCCTTCTTCCTCGAGAATCCGGGGATTTAGATAAACGGTTTCCTTACCCTTTTCAGCATTTGGGGATACAACAATGATTCGCTTCAGGACTCCGACTTGCGGAGCGGCAATGCCGACGCCGTCGTATTCATACATCGTATCGACGAGGTCCCGGATGAATTGGCGGTCATTCTCCGTGAGCTCTTCCACGGACAATGAAACCTGGGATAAAACCGGATCGGGGTATGTCCTAACCTCAAGGGTCGCCATGTGTTATCTCTGCTGAAGAAATCGTATCACAAAACACTCACGGGATCAACGTCGATCATCATTTTCACCCGGGAAGGCTTGCGCACTTGAGACAGCACCTTCTTCAGCCAGCGGTTCATGACCAAAACGTCTTCCCCTTTAACCATCAGATGCCAGCGATAATGCCCTCTCAATTTATAAAACGGCAGGGGGGCCGGGCCCAGAATTTCAAAAGGCAGAGGATGGGCCAGATCCGCCGATTCGGCCAAGGCCTTTTTCACCTCGGCGGCGAAGCGGTATACCTCCTGCTCCAAAACCGCGTGGAAGATCAGGTTCACCAAATGGGCGAACGGGGGAAGTTTGAGTTCCCGGCGCTGCTCTATTTCCCGGGCATAAAATGCCGCATAGTCATGGTCTTTGGCGAAAACGATGCTGTGATGATCGGGAGAAAAAGTCTGGATCACGACATGTCCCTTCAAATCCCCCCGGCCCGCCCGGCCGGCGACCTGCGTCAGCAGCTGAAACGTGCGCTCGCTCGACCGGAAATCAGGGAGCGCGAGGCCGATGTCGGCGGAAATGACGCCGACGGCCGTGACCCGCGGAAAATCAAAGCCTTTGGCGATCATTTGCGTCCCCACCAGGATATCGATCTTGCCGTCGCGGAAATCACGGATGACGCTTTCGTGCATGCCCTTTCGCCGCGCCACATCGGTGTCGAGGCGCGCGATCCGGGCCCCGGGAAAAAAACGGGCGATTTCGCTTTCGATTTTTTCCGTGCCCGAACCCACATACTTCAAGGCCTTGGCGCCGCAGGACGGGCATTGATCGGCCATTGCGATTTGAAAGTTGCAGTAGTGGCAGAGGAGGACCTGGCGCGATTGGTGGTAAGTGAGAGAAACCTGGCAGTACCGGCACTGAACGATGACGCCGCAGCCGTTGCATTGAACGGAACTCGCGAACCCCCTGCGGTTCAAGAGCAGCAAGACCCCCTCTTTCCGCGAGAGCGCTCCCTCGACCGCCCTCTGCAAGGGATAAGAAAAAAGCGGCATCCGGCGGTGGATCTCGATTTCCCTCTTCAAGTCGATGATCCGCACTTCCGGCAGCTGGCGCTCCACCACGCGCTTGGTCAATTCCAGCTTGATCATCCGCCCCTGCTGGGCCTCGAACATGGACTCCAGAGAAGGCGTGGCGCTGCCCAGGACCAGGCAGACGTTCTCGAGCTCGGCCCGTTTCCGGGCGGCGTCGCGCGCATGATAGCGGGGACTTTCGGCCTGCTTGTAAGAGGTTTCATGCTCTTCATCAACGATGATCAATCCCAGTCTTTCCACCGGAGAGAAGAGCGCCGATCGAGGGCCCAGGACCACGCGGCTTTTTCCTTCCCGGATGCGAAGCCACGCCTGGAGCCTCTCGCGGTCCGTCAACCGGCTGTGGATGATCTCGAGATTCCCGGAAAAGTGTCCTTTGAAAAAATGGCGGATCTGGGCCGTGAGGGCGATCTCGGGCACCAGGCAAATGACTCCCTTGCCCATCTCGAGCACGGCTTTGATGGCCCGGATGTAGACTTCGCTTTTTCCGCTGCCTGTAACGCCATGCAACAGAAACGAGGCAAAGGCCTCCCCGCGGCAGGCGGCCGTGATTTGCGACAGGGCGTATTGCTGTTCCTCGGTGAGCGAAAAATCCTCCGGGACCTCTTCCAGGCCCGGATCGCTCATCCTCTCGGTTTCCCCCCAGTCCTCGCGGCTGCGGCCCGCTTTCAGCGCCTTCGGCAGGGCGTTTTCGATCGCCTCGCCCCAGGAGCATCCGTAATATTCGCTGATCCAGCGGGTCAAAGCGAGCAGGTACGGGCTCAGGACGGGAGACTGGTCGATAACGCCGGCAATGGGCTTGAGAGGCTTGGCCGGGACCGCGGAATCCCAGCCGACGACGTAGCCCTGAATCTCACGGTTCTTGAAGGGAACGCGAACCCGTCCGCCCATGACGGCCGGCTCCGGCGAGCCGTCACCGGCCTCGTATGAAAAAGGGTCCTCCACCGGGAGCGGAATGGCGACTTGAAGCAATTTTTTCACGCCTCCAATTCCTTCATGATGAGCTTCATGTCCTCCCAGACCTTCTTTTTGTCGGCGGGATTCCGCAGGAGATAGGCCGGATGATAGGTGGGCAGAATCTTGATCCCCTCAAACTCATAAAATTTGCCGCGCAACTGAGAAATCGTCCGGTCGGTCTGCAACAGCACCTGCGCCGCGAAGTTCCCCAGGGCGCAGATGACCCGAGGACGAATGAGCCCGATTTGGGCCAGAAGATAGGGTTTGCAATTCATGATTTCCTCCGGCAGAGGGTTGCGGTTGCCGGGAGGCCGGCACTTGAGCACGTTGGCGATAAAAACGTCCTGGCGCGCGAGCCCCATCGCCTCGATGATCTTTGTCAGGAGCTGCCCCGCCTTTCCCACGAAAGGGAGACCCTGCTGGTCCTCGTCAAAACCGGGCGCCTCTCCGATGAACATCAGTTTCGCCTTCGCATTTCCCGAGCCAAACACCACGCTTTTGCGGGTGCGCGCCAGCTCGGAGCAGCGGACGCAGCCCAGGACGCTGTTTTTCAAGCGAGTCCAATCATCCCCCGGCGCCGGCGGAATTTCGGACTTGGGCGCCGCGGGCGCAAACTCCTCCCCGGATTCCCGAAGGTAGTGGATATAAGCCAGGGTCTGGGCGAGCGCGGAATCGAAGAGGCCGGGTTCCTTTCCCATCAGGCGCCCTTCAAAGCTTCGCTGACGATGTCGCGGGCCGCGTGCGGGCGTGCCAGCTTGGCAATGTTCGCGCGAACCGCCGCCAGCCGCGCGGGGTCCCGAAGGATCTCGCCCACCAGAGGAGCGGTGTGCGCGGGATCGCTAACTTCGAACGCGGCCGCCCGTTTTCTGAGGACTTCGGCATTAAAAAATTCCTGCCCCGGGATCTTGGAGATAATGATCAGCGGCAGACCCTTCACCAGCGATTCGCAGGTCGTGAGGCCGCTGGAGCGGGAAACAATCACGTCGGCAGCGGCCATCAGCTCATGCATGTTGCTCACGAAACCGAGCACGGAGAGCGGATACCTGAGCGGGAGCGCCCGCAGTTCTTCCCGCAGGCGCTCATTGATCCCGCAAACCACGATGGCCTGGATCTGTCCGGCGTAGGCCTGCAGGCGCGAAACGGTTTCCCGGATCGGCCCGGAGCCAAAACTCCCGCTCGTGATGAGCACCGTGAAGAGTCCCTCTTCCAAACCCAGCCGCCGGCGGACTTCGGACCGGCTGACGGGGAGCAGGAACTTGGCGGACACCGGGATCCCCAGCAGCCGGATTTTTTCGGCCGGCACGCCGAGACCCATCAAATGCCCGCGGGTCTCCTCCATCATGCCCACATAAAGGTCCGTCCCGGGGTTCACCCAAAAACGGTGGACCAGAAAGTCGGTGACGACCACGATCAAACGAGACCGGATTTTCCCCTGCCGTTTGAGCCGCGAGGCCACTTCCGCGGGATAAAAATGAGTCAGCAAGATGACCTCCGGATTTTCCCGCATGAGCAGCTGTTCAAAGTCCCGGGAATGGAACCGGTTGTGGCTGCTCCGGAGGAAATTCATGAGGGGCGCGGGGACCCAGCGGTCGGTCAAATGATAGAAGAAACCCCACAGCCGGGGCACGAATTTGATCAGCCAGAAATATCCCGGGCCGTAAGATTTCCCGAACACCGGGGAGGCGTGATGAAGGGCGTCGATCAGCCGGACGTCGTGGCCCGGATGGTTCTTCAATTCTTCGGCCAGCGCCTCGGCAGCCTTGGTGTGCCCCTGCCCCGCCGTCGCGTGGAGGATAAAAATTTTCATGCGCCGGCCCGCTGGGCGATGACCAGGTCCGCGGCCCGGGCGAAATCATCGCAGATAAAATCCGGCCGGGATTCCGGCTGGATCCGGTTCCGGTGTTCCGCGCCGTAACCGGTGAGCACCAAAACCGTCTTCAATCCGAAGGCGCGGCCGGCCTCGATGTCGGAAAGCTTGTCACCGATGTAGAAGGTCCGCGCGCGGTCGCAGGGCCAGTCCAGGCAGGCTTGCTCAAACAAACCGGTCTTGGGTTTGCGGCAGCCGCAACCTTCCTCCTTCCCGTGCAGGCAATAATAGACCGCGTCGATCCGTCCGCCGGCCTTGGCGATTTCAGTGATCATGCGCTGCGTGATGTCGTCCAACGCCGCCTTGGGGTAGACCCCGTCCCCGATCCCGGCCTGATTGGAAACGATCACCGTCTGAAAACCGGCGGCGGTCAGCCGCGCCAGCGCGGCCAGGGAGCCGGGCAGAAATTTGAAGTCTTCCCAGCGCTTGACATAGTCCCCGACATAATCGAGATTGATCACTCCGTCCCGGTCGACGAAAACCGGACGCCCATTCGCGGCCGCCGTCATAGGTCTTTTGAAATTCCCTTCTTCACGGCATAGTACTTTGCAAAAGTCAGCAACTGATAGAAAGAATGGAAGAAGGACATCAAAAATCCCATGAAGCCGTCGGAAATCCCTCCTTTGAGAAAGTAATTCTTCAGGAACCGGTCCACGACCTTCCTCATCGTGTTGGGCAGGGTGACCTTGCGGCCGTCCTGGATCCATTTCTCCGCCTCCAGCGAAGTCTCGCGGTTGAACTTGCCGATGAATTGGGCCAGGTTGTCCCAGGAATAATGAAGAATGTCCCCTTGGAGACGTCCGCATTTACCCTCCAGAAGCGCCCGCGGATGCACCCGGGCCTCCTCGTAGCTGAACTTGCCATTCCGGAAGAGGCGCAATTTGTCGGCCGGATAGTAACCCGCCCCCTTGATCCAGCGGTTTCCGAGATACGTTTTGATGGGAATCGAATAGGCGTTGTAGACGCCCTCATCGCGGCTCAGGACCTCCGCGATCTCCCGGGCCAACTCCGGCGTGACGCGCTCGTCGGCGTCGATCGACAGGACCCAGGCCTCCCCGGCCTTGGCATAGGCAAAGTTCCTCTGCCGGCCTTCGATGTCCATGGCCCGCTGATAGATCTTGTCCGTGAACTCGCGCGCGATCTCGACGGTGCGGTCCGTGCTCATGTCGTCCAGGATGACGATTTCCCGGGCCCAGGTCAGGCTGTTCAGGCATTCCTTCAGCCTGCGCTCCTCATTCTTCACGATCAACGCCACCGTCACCGGACATTTTCCGTTCATGCCGCCGCCCTTTCTCTCTTATCAAGTTGAAAAACCGCAAAGCCCATCCCCAGCAAAAGCCAAAGCAGCATCGCCGTTTGAAGCGGCTCGAAGACGGTGTCCACGAAGGCCATGACGAGCAGGCCGCACACCGCCGTCAGGACCCCTTTCATCACTGCGGAAAGATCCGGATCACCGCGCCCCAGACAAAGCCTTATCCCGCGGGCGAAGAACACCAGCAGGAAAAACACCAGCGCTGCCAAAGTCGGAAGGCCGCATTGCGCCGCCAGTTGCAGGTAGCTGTTGTGGGCGTAATAATTTTGCACCCGCCAGCTCTTGTCCGTGTCGAATTCCTGATGGGTCCTCACATACGTGTTGATGCCCGTTCCCAGCCAGGGCCGCGCTTGCACCACATCCCAAGCGCGCTTCCAGAGGACCACGCGCTCCACCATCGACTGCTCTTTTCCCTCCGCGTCGAGATGCACGATCATGTTCCGGGGAAGAAAAAACAATCCCGCGGCCACGGTCAGGGCCAGCCCGATGAGGAGAATCTTCTGTTTTTGGAGGAGAAAAAAGAAGGTCAAGGCCGCCGCGAGCGAAAGCCATCCCCCGCGCGAGTGCGTGTGAAACAGGACCAAGGCCGCCAGCGGAAGCATCAGGGCGATCCAGATCCGCGTCTTCCCGCTGAGATCCGCCGGATTGAGCAACAGCGCGAACAGGATGGACACCCAGACCATGAGGTAGGACGCCAGGGCCGTGTAATCGCTGAACGGGCCGGTGAGACGGATGTTTTTGTCCGTGAAATGGATTTCCCGTCCCAGGAAAAGGTCGCGATGAGCCGCGAATTGGTACCACGCGTCGAGACAGGTCACGAGGAGGGACAACGAACCGACCGCCAGGAGGCGCCGTATTTTTTCTTTGGTACGGAAGGTGTCGGCGACCAGGATCAGAAAAAACACTTCTTCCAAGACCTTTCCGATCCCGTGGATGCTTTCGTCCAGATAAGGGGAAACGAAAATCGAAAGAAACGATCCCAAGACATAGAGCGCCAGCAGAACGGACGCCGCATCCCACCGGGACGGGAGCAATTGTCGCCGCCGGAAGCGCAAAATGACCCAAGCGACGAGCGCCACCGTGAAGCAAATTTCGATCATGGCCTTGGAAAACGGAAAAAGGGCCATGAGGGCGTAGACACTCCACTCCACGGTCCGTTCCAGGAATGCGTCGATGCGGTCGGAGGTCATTTCAATAGGCATTTTTGAAGGCAAAAAGCGTCATCATCAAAATCTTGACGTCGAGGAGCAGGGACCAATTCTCCATGTAATAAAGATCGTATTTGATTCGTTCCTTCAAGGAGGTGTTTCCCCGGTATCCGTTCACCTGGGCCCAGCCGGTGATACCGGACCTGATCTTGTGCCGGGCCATGTACCGGGGAATCATATCACGGAATTGCCGCACAAAGTGCGGTCTTTCCGGCCGCGGGCCGACCAGGCTCATGTCTCCTTTGAACACATTCCAAAGTTGAGGCAACTCATCGAGATTCGTCCTCCGCATGAAGCGGCCCAGGGCGGTCACGCGCTGATCGTCTTCGCGCGCCCACACCGGTCCGGTTTCCTTTTCGGCATTGACTTTCATGGTCCGGAATTTGATGAGACGGAACAACCGGCCGTCCTGCCCCACCCTTTCCTGACGGTAAAAAACAGGCCCCCCGTCGGCCGATTTGACCGCCAGGGCCAAAATCGAGCCCACGGGAGCGAGGACCACCAGGCCGAGAAACGACAGCACGGCGTCAAAGCTCCGCTTCTGGATCCGGTTCCAGGCATCGTCCAGCGGCAGTTCCTTGAGGCCCAGCAGCGGCACATTGCCGATATAGTCAATGTCCACCGACGTGGTGACCAACCCGTAGAAGTCGGCCACCAGCTTGAACTGCACCATGCGGCTCTCGCATTTGAGCATGAGTTCGGTCGTGCGCTCCCGCGACAGGGCGGGGTCGGCCAGGATGACTTCCTGAATGCGATGCTGATCAATCAAGCGGTCGAATTCTTCCAGATGCCCGAGGACCGGCACTTTCTCCAGATGCTTTCCCGATTCCCGCGGGTCCCGGCTGACCACCCCCGCGACATGATATCCCGCGCGGGGATTTTCCCGGAAACGGCGGATGAGCTGGCGGGCGTTCCGGTTGATCCCGACGATCAACAGCCGGGAATCCAGGCCCCGCACCTTTTTCTCTTTCCGCTCGACGATACGGATCGCGTTTCTGGCCAGAATAATGGTGCTCATGGACAGCGCCCAGGTCACGACGATCACGATGCGGGAATAGGAGAATTCGCGGTAAGCGAACGTGATGGCCATGAAGATGAGGAAGACCAGGCTGGTGGCCTTGATGACGGTGAAAAATTCGTCGATGCGCGAGAGCGGCGAACGCACGGAATAGAGCCGTCGCGAGCGGAAGACATACAGCAGCACCGGCGCGATGATCAGCAGCATCTTGGCGTATGCGGCCAAGGACGGCGTGTCCCGCACCGGGAGCCAAAGGCCGGAGAACCGGAACCAATAGGCAACCAGGGACGAGGCCGCCACGGAGATCATGTCGCTCGCGACGGTGATCAGAGAATATTTCGGGTCTCTTTTCTTGAACATGGAAGAATTATTTTGTGGCCATCGATGCGGCTTTGTCAACACAAAGACTCCGGACGGCTTCCTGAATTTTCCGCTGAAAGACGGCGCGATCAAATTGGCGCGCGTGCTCCCGGATGATGGGCGCATGAAACGGCAGGGTCTCGAAACGGCGCACGGCGGCCCCCAGAGCGGCCGGGGTCGGGTCCGAAAAGAATACGCCGGTGCCGCCGGAAACGGTTTCGAGCGCCCCGCCCCGGGAATAGGCGATCACCGGGCGGCCGCAGGCCTGCGCCTCGACCGGCACGATTCCGAAATCCTCTTCGCCGGGAAAAATCAGGGCGCGGCATCCCGAGTATTGCCGGCGCAACTCCGCGTCGCTCAAAGGCCCCAAAAATTCGATGCTGGGCCCCGCCGCGGCCCGAAGTTTTCCCGCCTCGGGTCCGTCGCCGACAATCCGGAGAGACAGGCCGAGTTCGTTGAACGCCCGGACCGCCAGGTCCACCCGCTTGTAGGGCACCAGCGCCGAGACAATAAGATAATAATTCCCTCCCTCCGGGTCCCCGGCCGAATCGGCGATGAGCTTCAAGCTATCGCAGGGAGGATAAATCACGGCCGTCTCCCGCCCGTAAAATTCGGCGATCCGCCGGGCCGTGTTCCGGGAATTGGCGATGAAATAATCCACGCGGCGATTGTTCGCGAGATCCCATTTCTTGAAGGATTCCAAAAAGAATTGAGACAGGCGGCGGAGCCAGGAGGGCCAGTGCCCGAAATAGTCTTCTTGAAAGCCCCACACATACCGCGCGGGGGTGTGGCAATAACAAATATGCAGGGCTCCCGCAGGAGGCCGGCAGCCTTTCGCCACGCAATGGCTGGAGGAAATGACGACGTCATAACCCTTCAAACCGAGCGTTTCCACCACGAATGGGAGAAAGGGGAGCAGCCAGCGGTAATAAGCCGTGATGCCGGGGAAAAACTGAAGGAAGGAGGCGCGGATCGGCGCCTTCGCCAGCCGGGGCGAAAGCTTTTTGCGCCGGTAAAAGAGGGTGTAAAGATCGGCCTCGGGAAAAATCTCATAAAGCGCGTCGAGGACCTTTTCCCCGCCCCGCATGTGGAACAGCCAGTCATGGACTATCGCAATCTTCATCGCCCCGCCGCCCTCGCCTCTTCGTACACCCGCACGGTCTCTCGAAGCGACCGCTCGAGCGTGAACTTCTCCGCGGCGTTCCGCCGGGCCTCCTCCGCCAGTTTTTTGGCCAGGGCCGGGTCCGACGCCAGCCGGGCGAGAAGCGCACTGAGTTCCCGGCCGTCCCGGGCGTCTTTCAGGACCAAGCCCGTCCGGCCGTCTTCCACGATTTCGGCAAGTCCCCCGGCGGGAGAGACGACCACCGGAATTCCCCAGAAAAAGGCCTCCAGCACGGCGATCCCGAACCCCTCCTCGAGCGAGGGCTGGACATAAATGTCCAGGCACGGAAAGATTTCGGCAGATTTCATGTCTTTGAGAAAGGCCACCCGGCTGCGGATGCCGGTCTCCAGGGCGCGCTGCTCGAAAAGGTCGCGCAGCCTGCCGCTGCCCAAAAGGACCAGACAGGCGTCCGGAAACTCTTTCAGCAAAAGAGCGAAAGCCTCGAAGACGACCGCATGATTTTTTTCCGGCGCGAACCGTGAAACCATCCCGATCACCGGATGCCCTTGAATCCCCAAGCGCCGCCTTGCGGACTCGACCGGTTCGCCCCTCTCAAACTCGCCCGGATTCACGCCGTGATGGACGACCCGGATCCGGTCCTCTGCGATTCCCAAATCGCGCGTCATGAAGGCGGACACACTGCGGGAAATGGCGATCGCCCTCAGTCCTTCGCACGGAAAGCGCCGTCTTAAAAAATGCGGACGGTAAAACCCGTGAAAGGTCGAGACGTACGGGATCTTCCGGAAGACCCATAGCAGATGGGCCAGAAACTGGGTGGTGCGGGTGTTTGCGTGCACCACGTCCGCCGGATGCCTCCCCAGATGCCGGATCAAACCGGCCCAGGCGAGGAGCAGTTTCGGCGCGATCATGGACTTGGCATCCAGCGGCAGGCTAAGGCAGTTCACCCCGGCCTCGATCAAACGGGATTCCCAGGACCCTCCGCTCGAGGCGACCGTGACCCTGTGGCCTTGGGCCGAAAGCCCTTCCGCCAGGTTGTAAACGTACCGGGTGATCCCTCCGGGATTCAGATGATTGGTCAGCATCAAAATTCGCATGGTTATTTCCCGGGGCGCTTGACGCAGGTCACGAGGACGATGCTGGTCAACGCGAGCGGCATCAATTTGGCTTCCCATTTCACGAGTTGCGCGTAGCCGCGGTTGGCCGCCTTATAGATAGGAAGGAGCCTCGACAGCCAAGGGTGTGCCGCGGCGGGCCGACGCTCTTCCCGCCCCGCTTCCCGTTTGCGGCGGCTCAGCAAATGAAACGCGAACACCACGCCGATCATGCTGATTTTTTCCAGGAGACCGGCCACCTTGGACACGCGGAAATCGACGAAGCCGAGCCCTCCCAGGGTCCGGACGAGCGCCTTGACGGAATAACGGCGCACGTGCTTGACGAAATGGTCGTCATAGGAAAAATAAACCGCGTGCGCCGGCACGGTGAGGATGAGCCGTCCCCCCGGCTTCAACACCCGCGTCATTTCGGAAAGCGCGCGCTCGTCATCGGCGATATGCTCGAGAACCTCGGAGGAGACCAGCACCGACACGCTTTGGTCCTTGAAAGGGATGTCCGTGGCGCTCAAAGCCACCGCCCTCCGTCCCGCCTTTGCGCGGGTGAGGATCCGGACCGCCTCCTCGGACATGTCCGAATAGATGAGAAACCCCTCCCCTTCGGTCACGGGCGAAACGCCCGACCCGACTTCCAGCACCGGGCCCGTTGCCCGGCCGAGGAAAGAGGCGATTTCCTCTTTTCTCCGAAGATAGTTATATAGATGGTTCTTGAACTCCAGATAGACCGGGTCCCGAAAAAAAAGCTCGAAGGGATTCTCGGCGTTCAATACAGATACAGCCGGCATGAAAGGATTTTAGCGCGGTGGAGCAGGTATTGGAAAAGCGTGGCGAGGGTCTTCAAACCGTAAACCACGGAAGTCCAGCACCCCACGGACGAGGCCTCCGTGAAGTAGCGCGTGGTCACCGGGATTTCGGCGATCCGCATGCGGAAGTGGGACGCCTGCACCAGGACTTGGGTGTCGAAGACAAAGTCGTTTGAATTCCTCATGTAGGGGATGGTTTCGAGAAATTTGCGGCTGTAGGCGCGGTAACCGGTGTGATACTCGGAGAGCCGCTGGCCCAGGACGAGGTTTTCGCAGGCGGTGAGAAAAATATTGGAAATAAATTTATAGACCGGCATCCCGCCTTCCAGGGCCTTTTGGCGGTTGAGCATCCGGGAACCCAGAACCACGTCCGCCCGCCCTTCGATGATCGGCTGGACGATGGGTTCGAGAAAGGAGGGATCATACTGGCCGTCCGGATGGATCATGACCACGACGTCGGCCCCCCGGCGAAGGGCTTCGGTATAACACGTCTTTTGATTGCCGCCGTATCCGAGATTGTGCTGGTGCCGGAGCGCAAAAATCCCCAGTTCCTGGGCTTTGGCGAAAGTGTCATCCCGGCTGGCATCGTCGACCAGGATGATCTCGTTGACCAGCTCCCGCGGCACCTTTTCATAGGTTTCGCGCAACGTCTTCGAGGCGTTGTAGGCGGGCATCACCACGGTGACTTTCACGCCCTTGAGATCAAGCTTCTTTTGCGGCAATGCGGCTGTCCTTTCTCTTGAATAAATACCGGTCTCCCTGCCAGCCCAGGAGCGCGTAATCGGGGTTCTTTTCCAATTCCTTGACCTTGCCCACGAGCCAGGACCTCTCCATCGGGTAAGGATTCACGTTCAAATCGATCAAATAATAGTCGGCGCGCTCGTAAGCGGGCCGGGCCGGATGCTCGTGCCGTCCGAACGGGACGGCGAAGTAGTAATTATACCGACGATAGCCCACGTAGGGAAGCAAATGTCCGTGGGTCACCAGGTTGGCCGTCTCCGGGACCCGCCTCGCCCATTGAATGGACTCCAAATGCGAGGGGTTGATCCGCCGCGTGGTCAGATGCCCGCCGTTGGCGAACACGAGGGCCGCGCAACACACCCAGAGGAACAACTGTTTCGCCTTTTCGGGGACCCGGCGGTAGAGATTCGAGAACCCGAATGTCAGCGCCAGGAAAACGAAGGGAATGACCGCCGCGGCGTAATGAAAACGGAACTCGACGAAATCCGCGTCCCTTCCCGTCTGGTGCAAATACAACGGAAGCACCGGGACCGCGATCAAGGCCGCCGCGGGAGAAAAAAGGGGCAGGAAAAGGAGACGGTCCACCAGCTTCCTCAGGGACCTGAGTTTCTCTTCCGAGCCGAAAAAAATCTCGCCGAACTGCGCGGGATCCCGGGCCAGATGGGTCACCACCTCGGTCATGGTCGTCCCGTACTTGTCAAAGTTCTGGATATCCCCTTCCAAAATCGTGTTGCCCGTCCACGGAATAAAAATCTTGACCAGGAAGGCGAAGTATAACAAGGAAAGCAGCACGGTGGCCGCCCCATGCAATCGCCTCGACGGGATGCGAGGGTTGGGATATCCCACGGGCTCCGGAAGGGTCTTCCCCTTCTCCGGGAGCCGCACCGCGTGCTTCACCGGCACAAAAAACACCAGCAGGCCGACCGCCGAGAAATAAAGGAACGAATCCTCCTTCACCAGCAGGCCCGCCAGCACCGCCAGATAATACCCTTTCCAGCGCCCGCGCAAGGCGCAATAAACCGCGGTAAAAATCAACAAGGGATAGAAGATCTCGATCGAAAAATTCACGAGCATCACATTCTGCAAATAGCGGTAATTCAAGTAAACAAAGGCGATCGTGAAGGGGGCCAGGGGTTCATGAAACCGCTCGCGGGCAATCCCGAAAAGAGGGACGGCCGCCGCGGCGGCCAAAAAACCGTAAACCGCCACCAGGAGCATGGGGCTTTTCAAAAGCGCCCACGCCGGCGCCAGCAGGTAGAGGAGATTGTTCACGTGGTAATAATCGTGAAGGAGGCCGGTGAAGTTGATTTTTCCCTGAAAAAAGTAATACAGCATGTAGTCATAAAACTCGAAAGGAATGAAGTTGATTTCCAGGGCGAAAAATTCGGTCAGCTGCTGCCACAGAAACAGGAGGCCGTAAAGCCCAAAGAGCGCCCAGATGGCGTACGGACGGGAAACAAAGCCTTGGATTTTTCCGGCGGCCGCGCGGAATTTTTCCTTTCGATCCGGGTGCATGGCCCAGGAAGCGAGGAGGAGCGTCAAGAGGAGGAGAAACGGCTTACGGATGTTCTTGAGACGGAAGGTGTATCCGGCAAATTCCGGAGGGAACCCGGTGATGATCAGATAAACAACGACGAGGGCCACTCCGAGGGCCCCGGCGCCCAGCAGCATCGACATCGCGCGACCTACCGCCTTCATGCCAGCGCCTCCTGATAAACCTGCATGGTCTCTCCGGCAGTGCGGCGCCACGAGAAGCGCGCCGCCCGTTCCCTTCCTTTCGCCGCCAATTGATTTCTCAACGCGCGGTCCGCCGCCAGCCGCTCGATGGCTTGCGACAGGTCCTCCTCCGAGGCCGGATCAAACAACACCGCGGCATCGCCTGCGACCTCGGGGAGAGAAGCGGCCCGGGACGCGATGACGGGCGCGCCGCAGGCCATGGCCTCGAGGACCGTCAGCCCAAAGCCCTCGTAAAGCGACGGCTGGACGTACATCCGGGCGAGGCTGTAAAGCAATGGAAGTTCTTCCGCCGCGGCCGATTCCCAATAAATCACGTCCCCGTCAGACCGCAGTTCCGCGAGCGCGGCGTGTTCCGGGCCGTATTTCTTGTCTTTCTTTCCCACCACCAGCAGTTTTTCGGCAATTTTACCGGATTTCCGAAGTCTCCGGACCGCCGACAGAAGCAGGGGAAGATTCTTATGCGGTTTCAAGAGACCGACATACAAGATAAACGAATCCCTGGGATCGAGCCCCCTCCGGCGGCGGAAATCCTCCAGCGCCCGGGAATCGGTCACCGGCCTGAAGCTTTCATGGACCGCCTCCTGGATGACCCGGATCTTTTCCGGGCGGACGTTGAAATAACGGATCAAATCTTGTTTGGTGTTTTCGGAAACGGAAATAATCTTCGACGCCGCCTGGGCCGCTCGGTTCAAGGCGATCATAAAATAAAACAGCTTCCGCCGGTCGAAAAACCGGCCGGCAAAGATGAGTGGAATGAGGTCATGAATGGTCACCACCAGGCGGGTCGGGCAAAAAAAAGGGATATTGAAATGAGGGGCATGCCAGAGGTCCATCGAACGGGCCCTCAGCCAGGCCCCGGCCTGTTCTCTCCAGCCGTAAATCGGCGCCCCGAAAGCGCGGACGCGCGCAAAACCGCCGTATTGGGAGAGCTGACTCGGGGGACCGAAAAAGTGGAGCTCATAGCTGAAAGGGCGGTGATTCGGCAGTTCGGGAATCAAATTCGAGAGATAGCTTCCGATGCCGGAATGCCGGATCATGCGGGCGTCGATCCCGATTTTCTTTTTAGACATGGACCGCCGCCCGGACTTTGTCCAGCACTCGCTCGACGCCGATTTCCTCCATGCATTCATGCCGGGGCAGCGGACAGCTTCTTTCATGACAGGGCGAACACGGCACGGGATGGCTCAAGACGGTGACTCCTTCGCCCACCGGACGCCAGTAATCCGCTTCGTTGGTCCCGCTGAACAGAACAATCACTTTTTTACCCAAGAGGGCGGCGATGTGGGTCGGGCCGGAATCATTGCCCACGTAGACGTCCGCGGCATCGAGCAGGGCGCAGAGGTCGGTGATGCTGGTCCCGCCGATCAAATCAAAGACTCTCGGGGAAGGTTTGAGGAACGGCTCGGCCAAATCCCGCTCCGCCTGCTGACCGATCAAGATCACGCTGCCGGGACCGGACTCGAGAATGCGGTCGATCAGGCGAAAGAAATTTGCCGCGGGCCAGCGCTTGGACGGATAACCGCTGCCGATGTGGACCACGATCCAGGGCCGCTCGAGCCGGGCAAAAAACTCCGGGTGCCGCTGCCTGAGGATCCCCAGCGTCGCCGGCGGATAATAGAGGTCGGTTGAAGGGGCTCCGGTCTCGCAGCCGAGCAGGCGCAGGCAGTCGAGATTGCGTTCCAGCTGATGCCGGGGAGGCATTTCCGGAGCGACATCGGTGAGCAGAAAATCTCCGCCGGTGATCCCCCGGCCCACGCGCCGCTTTGCACCCGCCAAATACATCAAAAGATTGGTGCGCACGTCGCCGCGAAAATCGATGGCCAGGTCATAACGTTCCCGCCGAAAAGCCCGGACAAAGCCGAGCCATTCCCGCAGGCAGGCCCGGACATCGACCCGGCCCGAAAAATAGGTGTTTTCAAAAACATAGGCGCGGTCTATGTCCGGATGGTATTCGGCCAGTTCCCTGGCCCAGGGGCCGCAGAAAAAATCCAGCTTCGCCTCCGGATAGCATTTCTTCAGAGCGCTGACGGCGGGCAAGGCCAATACCGCGTCGCCCAATTGATCCAGCCGGATGACCAGGATGCGGCGGAAGGCGCCGTGGCGGGGGACCCATCTTCTCCAGAAGAGCAGGCACCCTCCCGCAAAATCGAAGAGAGCGGCCAAGAACCGGAGGAGCGGCTTTTTATAAACGTATCTCGCGGAACGTATGTTCAAACTCCTCGTCAATTTTCCGGTGGGCAATGACATGATAATTCTTCACTCCCGAAATCAGGGGCACGGCCAGGCCGTAATAGAGCATCAAGGGCCCTCTCAAGTCAAAAGAGAGGTGGAACAAGGCCTGCAGGACGGCGGCGGCGGTCAGCACGTTCATGACCACGTGAATCTCGGCCGATTTGTGCAGCAGGGAAAACGCCCTCTTCTTCCAGCCGGTTGCCGGCACCGAAGAGGCGGGAGCGGCCGGCTCCTCACGCAACGCTTCTATTTTTCCCCAGGCGGCCAACTTCTCGAAGAAGGTCTTGTATTTCGTGTCCTGGAGAAGGTTGAACTGGATCATGGCCAGACTGGCGATGAATCCCCAGACCGGATAAAAAATGCTGCCGGCCGCGGAATACCCATACAAGAACAAGCCGAAAAACAAGCTGCCGTGAACCACGTGATGGGTCATGAAGTCAAAGAAACGGCCGCTTAGGCTGGCCGTGCCGCGGTAACGGGCAATCTGCCCGTCGACATGGTCGAGGTAATACCACAATTGCAGCAGCGCCGCTCCGGCGAGGAAAAAGGCCGCGGAAGGAAAGGCCAGGCACGCGATGCCCAACAGCGCGACGCCCAAAGACGCGAGCGTCACCTGGTTGGCGGTAACTCCGGTGTATTGCAGCAGGAGGCGGGTCACCGGCAGCGCCGCATCTCTTAAAATACGGCGGACCATCCAATTTCCGACTTCCTTATAGCGTGGTTTTTGGCAAATCGCATTCAGTTCTTTCATCGGAGGGACAGGGTTCATGACGGTTGAGCTCCGGGGTTGACGGCGCAAACAAACAGAAAATGATAAGAAAATTTCAGCGGGATGACCGCGTCTTTAATCCTTTGCTTCATGGGGCTCCGGGCGATTCCGTTGTATTTGCGCACCCGCAGGACTTCCAATCCTTGCGCCGCGAAAGTCTCTTTCCATTCGTTCAAGCTGGCAAAGCGCTCCTGGATCTGGTTGCGCGTCAAACGCCCGCCGGTGAACAGAACCGACAGTAAGTCTTTATACCAAAATATGTTAGGAACCAGGATGAAGATTTTAGCGCCCGGCCGGGCGATCCTGCGAATTTCCCGCAAGGCCTGCCCGATGTCCAGAAAATGCTCCAGGCTTCCGAGACAGGTCACGGCGTCAAACGTCCGGTCTTTGAAGGGCAGGGCCTCGCTGGCGCTCAGGGCATAACCCGCGCCGCCGCAGGATTGCCGCGCCAGGGCCAGCGCCTGTCCTGAAAAATCCGTGCCGGCGAGTCGTACCCTTCCGCCGGTCAGACGGGACAAGACCTCGAGGAAATATCCCCCGCCGCAGGCCACGTCGGCCAGGTCCTGAGGATTTGTGACCTCGGAAAGGACCTGCCGCGCGACCCAGGCGTACCCGCGCTCTTCGTCGCGGATCCCTTCGGCCGCGAATATCCGGTCGTATTCCGCCTGCAAATCTCTCAATCCGGGTGATTTTCCGGGATGGATCATGACAGGAGGCTCCGGTAAACGTCCAGGGTGCGGCGGGCCGTTTCGGTCCAGGAGAAATCGCGGATTCTGGCAAAACCTTTTTGAATCAGCTCGGCCCGGCGGGAATCGTCCCGGGCCAGCCTCTTCATCGCCGCGGCGATGGATTCCGCATCCGCCGGGTCCACATACTGCGCCGCTTCGCCCGCGACCTCGGGAATGGAAGAAGCCTGGGACGCGATCACGGCCGTGCCGGAAGCCATGGCTTCGAGAAGCGGGATCCCGAAACCTTCATACAACGACGGAAACACGAATGCGCGAGCCCCCGCGTACAGAAGGTTGAGGGTTTCCGTCTCGACATAGCCCGTGAAATGGATGTCCGGCGACCGGCCGACCGTCCGGATCAGCTCCCGCGAGAAATTCCCGTGCGCAAAATCCAGGGACCCGACAATTCCCAATTGATAATCCCGATATTCCGGATGCGCGTCCTTAAAGACCCGGAAGGCAGCGGCCAGGCGGTCGAAATTCTTCCGCGGCTCCAGCGTGCCGACGGCCAAAAAATAACGCTCTCCCAAACCCAGACGCGTCCGGACCTCCCGGATCTTCTCCGGAACGAGATCGGAACGGAAGGCCTCGTGCCCCGAAGGATGGATCACCCGGATCCGGGATTCGGGAATGCGAAGATGGCTGATCGTGTCGGATTTCGTGAACTCCGACTGAACGATGAAAGCATCGGCGTTCTTCATGGCCGCCGGCAGCCATTGCCCCCAGTAATAACGGCTGGCCGCGCCGAGTTGGTTCGGATAGCGCATCCCGATGAGGTCATGGACCGTCACCACGGTCCGTTTCCGTTTCGTCAGGCGCGGGGGGGCAAACGCGGGGATATGGAGGAGATCGACGCCGTCTTTGGAGAGGATCCGCGGGATAGAGACCTCCGTCCACCAGAGGCGTTCCAGCGTATTCAGGTCGCGGGCGTATCCTTTGCGGTAAAACTCGAATGAAAATTCCGATCCCCCTTCCCGGATGAGGGCGCTTACCAGATTCTTGGTATAAACTCCCAGCCCGGTGACCTTCCCGGCGGTGGCCTGGACGTCAATCCCGACCGAAAAGATTTTCTTCGATGGCCGCCGCTTCCCGCCGTCCTTCCGGTCCAGAAGCAGGCGGTACCCCTGAAGGGTCTTCCGGGCGACCGCGGACCAGAGGTAATTTTTGAGGATGTGCTCTTTCAGCGCCGGGTCAGGGGCGCGTTCGAAAGTCTTGAGAGTGACCGAGCGGATGTCGGAAAGGCGGTGCGGAGAAACGTAGGCGGCGCGGTCTCCGAAATATTCCCGGGTGGCGCCCTCGCGGGTGATCACGACTTTCGCGCCCGCCAAACCCGCCTCCAACGCCGCGAGGCCCGGCGTCTCGAGCCAGCTCGCGAGAAGAAAGGTGTTCGCGGCCGCGTAAGCCGACTTCAAAAGCTCCGCGTCGTGCGGGATCCTCCCGAGAAAATGCACGTTTTTCCCGGCCTCCCTGCGGCAGGTCTCGTAATAGTCCCGGTAGGCCGGCACATAATCCCCGACAAAGACCAGAGGCGGAGCGATCCCCTTGAGCGCCCGGATCATGTTCAGCTGGTTTTTACGCGGCTCGATCCTCCCGGCGCATAAAATAAAATTCTTGAGGCCGTAACGCTCCTCGAACAACCCCGGCCGCGCGTCCCGGAAGGATTCGTCGACGCCGTTCGGAATGACGAAAATCTTTTCTTTCGGCACCTGAAAGAAAAGCTCCAGCTGCCGGGCCTCGCTTTCCGAGTTCGGGAACAGAAGGTCCGAATGCTGCATCATGCTCTTGCGCATGGAAGGCAGCCAGGGGGCGAAAGTTTTGGCCGCGTGCCGCGAAATCGAAACCCAGCGCTCCTTGGGCGTCGTGTACGTGAACCAGGCCGAGCGCCAGTTGTACCAGCAAATGGTGGAGAGAACCGTCTTCACCCCCAAATGCTTCGCGGTCCGGACGGCGTTCAGGCATTCTTTGACCGAGCCAAAGGTATGAAAAATATCATAGTCCGTCATCCGGTCGGTCCATTGGTCGAACAATTTGACTTCGGCGCCTTCCTTTTCGAGATATTCCTTGGTCTTGAGAAGCTGGACTTCCCCGCCTCCCGGCGTTTGAAAGGCCGTCGGATAAACGAAAAAAGCGGCTTTAACCACGAACCGTATCCTCCCACCGCCGGGCCAGGTGGTCCAGGATTCTCTCGGAGGCCTTCCCGTCGCCGTAAGGATTTCTTTTGCGGACCATCGAGGCATACGCGCGGGGATCGCGGAGCAAACGCTCCGCCTCGCGGAGAATTTTACGGGGATCAGTCCCCACCAGCCTGGCCACGCCGAGGCGGATCCCCTCCGGCCTCTCGGAAACTTCCCGCAGGACGAGCACCGGCTTTCCGAAAGACGGGGCCTCCTCCTGAATGCCGCCGGAGTCCGTCAAAATAAAATAGCACCGTTCCATGGCCGCGATCATGTCCCTGTAAGACAACGGAGGCAGAAGACGGACCCCTTCCACGCCGGAAAGGATGCGGCGGACCGCGACCTGGACCCGGGGATTCAGATGCACCGGGTAAAGGATCTCGATTCCCGGATTGCGTCGAGCCAAGTCGGCCAGCGCGCGGCAGATCGCCTCGAGCGGCGGGCCGAAGCTCTCCCGCCGGTGGGCCGTCACCAGGATCATTTTCTTCCCCCCGCTTCTCTTCGCGCCCCGCCCCGCAGCCGACCGGATGCGGTTCAGCGCGTCGACCACCGTGTTGCCGGTCACGAACACACGGTCCGGGGAGACGCCTTCCCGCAAGAGATTCTTCTTCGCGTCCGGAGTCGGCGCGAAGTGAAAATCGGCCAAGCGCGTGATCAGGGCCCGGTTGATTTCTTCCGGAAAGGGCCGGTATTTGTCGAACGTCCGAAGCCCCGCCTCCACATGCGCCACCGGAATCTTCTGATAAAACGATTTGAGCGCGACGGCAAAGGCGGTCGTCGTATCGCCTTGAACCATCACCAATCCCGGCCTTTCTTTCTCCGTGACCTTTTTCAAGCGGGAAAACAGCCGCTGGGTCAGATCCCCCAACGTTTGATCCGGGCGCATGATGTCCAAATCATAATCCGGCCGGATGCGGAAAATGTCGAGCACCTGATCGACCATTTGACGGTGCTGGGCGGTCAGGCAGACCACGGCGCGGAACCGCTTGTCTTTCCGGGCCGCCGAGATGACGGGCGCCAGCTTCAGGGCCTCCGGCCGGGTGCCGAACACAAACAGAATTTTACGCCCCGGATCGGGTCTCATTTTTTCGGATGACGGCCCCTTTGCCGCTCTTTCAAACGCGCGTACTTGAGAAAACAATAAAACGAGGACAAGGTATGATACAAGAGCCCTTCATATCCGTCCAGAAACCCCAGCCGGATCCCGTAGAAATAGGCGAAGCGAAGCCAGGGTTTGAACCAGAGATCGAAGACCGACGGATAAACGCCACGGCCGTCCAGCCATTCCGATTCCAGATGCGTGTAAAGGTCCAGTTTTTTCAGATAATCGTTGAGGCGAAGCGAACTGAAATGCATCAACTCGCCGGGGAGTTCCCCGGCGCTCCCCTCGAGGACCAATTTCTCGTGGATCGGCTGCTCGAACCGCGCCTTGCCCTTCCTGAAAAACCGTAAAATCCTCTCCTGGTTCTGCCCCCCGTGACGAAGGGCCCTTCCGAACAAGATATTCGTCCTCCGCAGCCGGAAACCGTTGTGAGGGCTTCCCTGCCGGGCCACCGCCTGCATCGCCTCCCGCAAATCCGGGTTGACGACTTCGTCCGCATCAATCGACAGTATCCAATCCCCCTTCGCCAGAGAGATCCCATAATTTTTCTGCCGGGCGAAATCGTCAAAGGCCCGGGTATGAATTTTATCCGTGTATTTCGAAGCCAGCTCCGCCGTCTGATCCCGGCTTTCGCTGTCGACCAGGACGATCTCGTCCGCCCAGGACAGGGCCCTGAGGCAGGTTTCTATCTTGTCCTCCTCGTTCCGGGTGATCAAGACCGCCGAGATGGTTCCCATGTCAGACCTTCGCGAATATTTCGCGGTCGCTTTGGATCCGGGATTCCCTCATGGAAATTTTTCGCTTCCGCCAGGCCGCGCCCAAACGCGGAAGCGCCGCGAAAAAACCCTTCACCATCTCTAATTTTCCGCTCAACGCGGCAAAGAAGAGTCGGGGTGCGAGCAGGAGCACATGCTCCGCCCAATAGCCGGGATCCGAAATGTTCTTCCAGAAAAAGAGAAAAGAATTGCGGTGGCCGAGCGCGAGCGTTTTGCTCGCTCCGAATTTTGAATGGAAGCTGGCGGCGCCCCGGTGATAAACGACCGAACGGGGCTCGTAAAAACATTTCCAGCCCCGGCGCCAGGCGCGGAAGCAGATATCCGTGTCCTCCAGCCGGCCCGGAAGATACAAGTCGTCATACCCTCCCAGCGCCATGAACTTGGACCGCTCAAAGGCCCCGAACCCGGCCGCCATGGTGAATCCGGTTTGACCGATGCCGGGCTCATACCCCTTGAAGATGCTCGCGTTCCAGAACAGGCCGAACTTGATCCGGTTGCGGCTGCGGCCGCCTTCGTAGCGAATCCCGTCGAAAGAAAGGCATTTGGGGGTGACCATGAAGACCGTCGGGTCCGTTTCGAAGCTGTCCACGAGAGGATCGACGAAATCGGGATGGACGCGGATGTCGTTGTTCAGGAGAATCACGACGGGTTCCGGGACGCGCGCCAAATACTCGTTATACGAACAGAGCACCCGGTTTTCCGGGGCCACGTACACTTCCGCTTCGGGAAAGCGGCGGCGGAGAAATTCGACGCTGTGGTCCGTGCTGCGGTTGTCGATCACGGCCACCGTCACCTCATGCTGCGACCGGCGGGCCGCCTCCAGAATCGAGGGCAGGCATTCGTCCAGCAGCAGCTCTCCGTTGTAATTCAGGATCACGATCCGGATTTTCATGGCTTTCTAAAAGAGAGTGTAGATGAAGGGCGCCAGGGCTGACGTTTCCGTGACGGCAATCAGCGCGCCCAGCAGCAGCAACACGATCACAATCGGAGCGAGCCACCACTTTTTCCGCTCCTTGAGGAAATTCCAGAATTCTTTGAGCACTTCCAAACGGGACATATTTTAATCCGCCGGGACCCGGGAAAGCCAGGCCTCCGGAGTTTCCTCCTTCCGGTTTTGCTTGTCCTTGTCCAATAGAAAATTGCCGATCACCAGGGAATCCATCCGGGTCCTCATAAAACACCGCCAGGCATCTTCGGGGGTGCAAACCATCGGCTCCCCCCGGACATTGAACGAGGTGTTGATCAGCACGGGAACCCCGCTCAGACGCCCGAATCTTTCGACCAAACGGTGGTAAACGGGGTCGATTTCCTTCGCGACGGTCTGGACCCTTGCGGTGCCGTCCACATGCGTCACCGACGGGATGATTGGTTCCGCTCCCCGGACGGACGCCACCAGCATCATGAACGGACTTTCACGGTCGAGGTCAAAGAACTCCCCGCACCGCTCCCGCACCGTCACGGGCGCGAAAGGCCGGAAGGACTCGCGAAATTTGATTTTCATATTCACGCGATCCTTCATCCCGGCGTCCCGGGGGTCGGCCAGGATGCTGCGATGGCCCAGGGCCCGCGGACCGACTTCCATGCGGCCTCGCATCCAGCCGACGACCTTGCCGTCCGCCAGGCGTCGCGCCGTCTCGTCGACCAGCCGCTCGTCATTGTATTCGTCATAAACGGCATCCGATACTTCCAACACGCGGCGAATGTCTTCCCGTTCATGAGAAGGGCCATAAAAGGCATGGTCCCAACGGCCGGTTCTGGCCTTGCCGAACAAGGCGTGAGCGATGAATGCCGCCACGCCGTAGGCGCCGCCGGCGTCGCCCGCGGCGGGCTGGATGAAAACGTCCCGAAAGGGGCCCTCCCGGAGGATTTTCCCGTTGGCCACACAGTTGAGCGCCACTCCCCCCGCGAGGCAAAGCCGATCGCTCCGCGTGACGTCAAAGGCGCGGCGGGCGAGCCCCAGCATGGCCTGTTCGATCACCGCTTGAACGCTCGCGGCCAAATCAAAATGGATCTGCCCCAGCTCCGATTCCGGCCGGCGGCGCGGCAGTCCGAACAATTTCTCAAATTTACGGCCCGTCATCACCCCGCCGTAGGTAAAAGGAAAGTAACTCAGATTCAGCTTAAAACTGCCGTCCTCGCGCAGGTCGATCAGCTCGCGCAAGATCAAGTCTTTGAAGCGGGGCTCTCCGTAGGGCGCCAGGCCCATGACCTTGTATTCGCCGCTGTTCACCTTAAACCCAAGAAAGTAGGTGAAGGCGCTGTAAAAAAGTCCCAGGCTATGGGGAAAATGAATCTCCGCCAAAATCCGGAGCCCCTTTCCCGTTCCTTGAGCCAGGCTCGTCGTCGCCCATTCGCCCACCCCGTCCGCCGTCAGGACCGCGGCGTCCTCAAAGCCGGAAGCGTAGAACGCGCTCGCCGCGTGGGACAGATGGTGCTCTCCGTAATAAAGCGCGCCGGCGAACCCCAGCTCCTTGCGGATCAAATGAGACATCCAAATCTTCTCTTTGATCCACACCGGCATGGCCCGGAGAAACGAAAAAAGACCTTTCGGCCAGGCGGCGATGGTGGTTTGCAAAATCCTCTCGAATTTGACGAAAGGCTTGTCATAGAACCCCACCGCATCCAGTTCGGGCGCGGAGACATGCCCCTCCCGAAGGCAATAATCGATGGCCCGGCGCGGAAAATCCGGGTCGTGCTTCCGACGGCTGAAGCGCTCTTCCTGCGCCATGGCCACGACGCGGCCGTCTTCCAACAGGCAGGCCGCCGAATCATGATAAAAGCAAGAGATTCCCAATATTTTCATGGCTCAATAAGGTTTGAGATAATCCGCCCGGTCCGTTTTAAAATCCGTCCGGCGCCGCCAATAGCTGGCGCGGTCCTTCCACCGCCCGTCCAGCATGTCCTTCCGCAAGAGCCAGGCGATCCCCCGCGCCGCGCCGAAGACGACGGCATAAATCACGGTGAGAAGAATCAAGGTGTTGGCCCGGCCCACGCCCCGGGCGAACGCCATCCAAAGGCGCCGGACGCTCGCGCCGGCCTTTTGAACGGAATCAAAAAGTGGGGACATCCCCTTCGACCATGTTCTGCGCGGTGTGATAATTCTTTTGCGTGATTTCCGCCCACCGTCTCGTATAGGGATCGGGAATCAATTTCAATTTCACCTTGAGCTTGATCCACAAAAACTCGAGCGTGTCCCTCAGGCCCCTCATTTTGATGCGAATGAGAATGGTTTCGACTTTCCTCCAAAAGGTCTTTTGCGACAGGAACTGGCGCAGGGCGAACACCGGGTGCTTTTGGACGAAGTCCTTGAAGACTTCCTTCTCGATATTTTCCTTGGTCTTGCGGAGTTCCTCGTCGCCGAAAGCCTCCGTGCAATTGATCACGAAGTCCACCGCGTCGCCGTGTCGCGACAACTCCCGGAAAAAGGCGATTTGGTCCTTGATCTTTCCCTTGGCCACCATCTCGTCATAAAGCGGCGTTCCGGGATAGGGCGTGGCATAGAAAAACCGGTTGACGTGGGTCCGGTACGAGTTGATCTTCTTGTACACCTCCACGGTTTCCCGGACGGTCTGGGGGGTTTCCGGCGGCAGCCCCAGGATAAAGGTGCCTCCGGGCACGATCCCCGCCCGGCTCACCATCTTCACCGCCTTGACGATTTGCTCCGGGGTCTGGTTTTTTTTGATCGCCTTGAGCACCGAGGCGCTTCCCGATTCGATCCCGAGCCCCATGAATTCGCATCCCGCCGCTTTCATGAGCCGGAGAAATTCGGCATCGACCAGGTTGCAGCGCCCCGTCGCCGACCACCGGACGTTCATCTTGCGCCGGATCATCTCTTCGCAGAAACGGATGGTCCGGTCCCGCTTGACCACAAACAAATCGTCCGCGATGAGGAAGAATCGGACGCCGTAGCGCCCCTTCAGTTCTTCGATCTCGGCCATGAGATTGTCGATGCTCCGCTGCCGCACCTGCTTCTCGGTATAACAAAAGGTGCACTGATAAGGGCAGCCCCGCGAAGTGTAAATCGTGAGCTGCCGGGTCGCCCTCAGGAGCGAATGGTGCGAAGGATAGCGGGAGTAGAGCTTGGCCACTTCGAAATGATCCCAGGCCGGAAAAGGAATCGTGTCCGGATCCTTGATCGCCGGGCGGTCCGGGTTGCACTTGAGACTTCCGTCGTGATCCCGGAAGACGATGCCGGTGACGGTGTCGAGGGACTTGCCCCGCTCGAAGACGTCCAGCAACTCCACCATGGTTTCCTCGCCTTCCCCGATCACGCCCACGTCCGCCTGCGTCCGGCTGATGAAAGATTCCGGAGTGGAACTGATGATCCCGCCCCCGACGACGATCTTGACTTCGGGCTTGAGCCGCTTGACCGTATTCACGGTGAATTCGATGAAATTCCAGGCCGTGATCATTCCCCCCACGCAAAGCACGTCATACTCGAACTCCTTGAGACGCCGCACATACTCGTCCATCGGATAGTTGTAGGCGTCCATGTCGATCACGCTGACCTCATGGCCGCGCTTCAGGACCGCGGCGGCGATATAAGCCAGTCCCAACGGAAAGTTCGTGAGCGAAAGGCGGTAAGGCGGGCAGATCATTAAAACGCGCATCGGATCATCCTCCCGTAGGTTCGTTCATTATCCTCATATTGCGGCCAAAGGAAACCCTTAAAACGTATTTTCATCGGCCGGACCGAACTCCGTCGATGCCGCGGGTCCGCTCTTCCGGGCCCCGGATTTCAGCATCGATAAGATCGTGGAAATAACTTTATAATGCCGCTCGGCGCGATAAACCAGAGGAACGGCAGCGAGCGCGAAAACCAGACTGCCGCCCGCCAATTTCCATCCCATCCCGAGACCGTTCGAGAAAAAATCGATGCCCGTCAGCACCGCCGCCAAATAAAAAAAGACGCCGAAGAAACGGGCCTCAAGCTTCAGCACCTTGCGCCACCCGAATATTTTCCGAAAGCACACCAGAGACAAGCAAACAAAGTTCAAGGCCCACAAAAAAATAGCCGCCGCCGCCACCCCTGAAATGCCCCAACCGTTCCGGATCGCGAGCATCATCATGCCGGCCCCCGAACCGAGGGACAACAGGGCCAAAGGAATCAACCGGCGGTGCTTTTTGATGGTGATGAGGAATCCTTCCAGGGTGTGCGTCGGCGCGTAAAAGTAGGCGCCCAGCAGGAGACATTTCAGGGCGGGAACGCCCGCCACGTATTGCGGCAAGACCAGCCGCACCAGGACCTCGGAAAAAATCCAAAGCGCGCCGATGACCACCGGGAGAAGGTAACTCATGGTGAAAATCGGCTCCACGAGAAACACTTCCAGATCCCGGACATCGTCCTTTTTCGCGAAAGTCTCCTGCAAGCGGGGGAAAAAAATGACCGACAGCATGACGGGAAAGCTGGACACGTAATTGCTGGCCATCAGCGCGACGCTGTAGAGTCCCAAGGCCTGAAGTCCGAGGAATTTGGCGATCAGGACGCGGTCGATACTGACCAGGGTGCTTCGCACCACGTCAAAGACCAGCATCGTCGAACCGAATTGAATGATCGGCCATATCTTGTGCGGCGAGAATACCAGCTCGAAACGGTAATGGGTCTTCCACAGGATGAATACGACGCCCAGCAGAAGCGACAGGACCGTGGAGGCCAGGAACCCGTGAAGCTTGAATTTCCAGGTCAGGAGAATGGTGAAAAGAAGGCCGGTCGCGCTCAGGAGAAAATTGAGAAAAGCGGCGAACGAAAATTCCTGGTGCGCGCGCAGGAGGACCACGAAGAGATTGTAGAGCCTTTGCAGGACGAGGATGGCGCACGCGATCAGCATGCCCTGAATGAAAATCGGAGGATAATTCCGGCGCTGAAACCAAGCCAAGCCGGCGATGGCCAGCGCCGTGAGAAGCGAAGTGGCCAGAGAAAAGCTGAACACCAGGTTCTGGATCTCGTTGGCCTTGTCGGCCTGGCCTTTGCCGAGATAATACGGGACATCGCGCGAAGTCGCGGCGGTCACGCCCAAGCTGGCGTGCTTGGCGTAATTGAGGATAACTTGGAGAAACGCCCAGACCCCCATTTGCGCCGGCCCCAGGAAGAGCCTGACCAAAACGGCATTGACCATGTCGAGCGCCTGCGCCGAATAGGAGCTCAGCGCGTAGATCCCGGCATCCTTGAATATGGCTTTCCTGCGCGAGCCCATTACCAGGCCGTCCATCCCCCGTCGACCAGGAGATTGTGACCGGTCACGTAAGATGACGCCTCCGAAGCCAAATATAAAACGGCCCCGCGCAATTCCTCCTTTTTCAGCATCCGTCCCATCGGCGCGCGGTGCGAGTAATTCTTGATGAAGAAGGGGTCTTGCTGATTGTAGACGCCGCCCGGCGAGATGCTGTTGACGCGAATGCCGAAAGGGGCCCAATACACGGACAGGTACCGGGTCAGGCTGAGAATGGCCCCTTTGCTGGCGGCGTAAACGCCGGCCGAGTTGATGCCCGATTTGCCGTAGATTCTCTGATCGGCGCCGACGACTCCGTAAATCGATCCGATATTGATGATGCTCCCGCTCTTTTGCCGCTTCATGTGTCTCCCGGCCGCCTGGCAGCACAGGAAGGTCCCTCCGACGCTGACCGTCATCACCTGATTCCAGTCTTCCCACGTGTATTTTTCGAAAGGCGCGAAATGGGTCTTGCCCACTCCGATGGCGCCGTTGATCAGGACGTCGATGCGGCCGTGCTTTTCGACCGTTCCGTCCACGAGGGCCCGGACCGAAGCCGGGTCGGACGCGTCCATCGCCGCGAAAGCGATGCGTTTCCTCAATTTCGCGGGAAGTTTACTCAGAACCGCCCGTCCCTTGGCCTCGTTCAAGTCCGCGAGAATCACGCACGCTCCAGCCTCCGCCAGCGCGGCCCCGAATACCGGCCCCAAGAGCCCCGCCCCGCCGGTCACCAGGGCCACTTTGCCATTCATCTCAAATTGTTCCAGGGCGCTCATTTCTTTTCCTCCCTCGCCGCAAGGGGCGTTGATCTCTTGGCCCAAAGGGCAATTTCCAGGACCCGCCGGGCGTCCTCGAGGGAATGCACCGGCTTTTCCCGCCCCTCCAGGCATGCCAGGAAATGCTTCATTTCGTCCACAAACATTTCGTTCGACTCAAAATCCTCCCGCTCGGGATAAATCTTCCAAACCTTCTCACGGAGCGAGTAATGCTCGACCCGTTTGCGCACCGTGTCCCAGACCAGAGTGCCGCCCGTGCCGGCCACGTGACAGTAACGATATTCCGGCTGCTGAAAGTAATTCATGTGGACGGAGCCCAGGGCCCCGGACCGGAAGTGAAGCAGAATTTCGGCGGCGTCCTCCGTGTCGATCTCAAGCTCGCTCACCTTCCCCCACATCGACTGCACCGCCTGAACATCCCCGAGCAGCCAGTAGAGGGTATCGATTTCATGAATGGCGTCGAGGATCACTCCCCCGCCCAACTCGCGCCTCGAGCTGTACATCCGCCGATAATCCTCCCACGGATGCCAGCCCGGCAAATAACCGCCATAATGGGCCCGGGCGGAAAGCGCCTTTCCGATTTCTCCGGCGTCGATCATATTTTTCAGGAGGCGAACGCTCGGATGGAACCGCATCTTGTATCCGAGCAGTACCGTCAACCGTCGGGACCGGCAAAGGGCAAGAAATTCATCCACTCCCTCGAGGTCGTGGGAGAGCGGT
>JACQVP010000076.1 GCA_016209715.1 Candidatus Omnitrophota bacterium | reverse complement strand
TTATTTGCCTCAGCCACAAGGCTGAGGGCTAATGTTCAAACTCAAAACTTGTGGTTTTGAGTTATTTGCCTCAGCCACAAGGCTGAGGGCTAATGTTCAAACTCAAAACGGAACTTCGTCGTCCGGGGCGAGCTCTTGTTCCGTGACCTTGACCGAACCTCCCCGCGGGCCGGCATCCTCCACAATGGCATCGTCGCCTTCGAACGGAGCGGCGGCATCCTTTCCTCCGGATTTGCCCGACCCGAGAAATTGCACGCGCATGGCGATGACCTCGATGGAACTCCGCTTGGACCCGTCCTGGGCTTGCCAGCTGCGGCTTTGAAGGCGCCCTTCCACGAACACCGGGCTCCCTTTTTTCAGATACTCATTGCACACCTCGGCGCTACGACCCCACGTCACCACCCGGATGAAACTGGCTTCTTCCTTCTTTTCGCCGGAAGGGGTCGTGTAGGTCCGGTTCGTGGCCACGGTAAAACTGGTCACCGCCTGTCCCGACGGAATGTACCGAAGTTCCGGGTCGCGAGTCAGATTGCCGATCAAGAAAACTCGGTTGAAACTTGCCTGAGCCATGATGCTCCCTTCCGCGCGCGTTTTACGCGACTTTGGCCAGCTGGGGCTGGTCTTTCTGCACGATGAGGATCCGAATCACGTCGTCCTCCATCAACTTCCAGGCCTGCGTCATCGGCTTGATCGAGGACGGCTTGGCCTGAAAATGGAGAAGGAGGTAATAACCCTCTCTCTTTTTCTTGATGGTGTAGGCCATGGTGCGCTTGCCCCATTTGACCTCGGACTGGACGGCGCCGCCGAACTTGGAGATCACGTCCTTGACCTTCTGGATCTCCTCCTGGCTTTTTTCCGGGGTGGCTCCCGGAAACAAAATGATCATCGCTTCATAATATCTTTCTGTCATGCTTAACCTCCCATAGCCCCAAACTTCAAGTTTGGGGCTGTTTATGGCCCTCAGCCACTAGGCTGAGGGCATATGTTCAAACTCAAAACTTGTGGTTTTGAGTTATGGCCCTCAACCGCCTGGCTGAGGGTAAAGTTTAATCTGATTGAACTTGTTCATCACCGCCTGAGCCCCCTCATCAATCCATTGGAGGCCGGCCGCGGCGGCTGTTTTTAAAAGTTCCGGAAGCACCGCCTGCTCCTCTTCCGAAAAGGGATCCAACACGTAATCCCGCAATCCTTCTTCCCGCCCGCCCGGCCTGCCGACGCCGATACGGAATCGGTTAAAATCTGCCGTGCCCAGCTCGCAAATGATCGATTCCAGGCCTTTGTGCCCGCCCGAGCTCCCTTTCTGCCGGATACGGAAACGCCCGAACGGCAGATCGGCGTCATCCAGGATGACCAGCAATCCGCCCGCCGGGCGGATGTGAAACTTTTTGACCAGGGCCGACACCGCCTCGCCGCTCCGATTCATGAACGTGAGCGGCTTTGCCACCACGAAAAAACGTCCGCCGCGCCTGATCTCGGCCCAGCGGGAGGAGCAGGATTTTTTCTGCCCTGCCGCGCCCTCGTCCGCGGCCAGCCGGTCCACCACCCTGAAACCGATGTTGTGCCGGGTGGCTTCGTATTCCCTGCCCGGATTGCCCAACCCCACGATCAGTTTCAGGTCTTCGGTCATGCGGCGCGCGGCAAGATTACTTCTTCTCGCCGCCTTTTTCCTTCTCGGCCGCTTCGGGGACCGCTTCGCCCTCTTCCTTCTTCTTGCCGATGACTTCGGGCTCCGACGGGGCCTCGCCTTCGGCCGGGGCCGCGACCTCTTCCTTCATCGGGGCGTGCAGCGCCAAAATCACTTCGTCCGGGTCCATCGTGGAGACGACGCCTTCCGGCATCGCCAGCTCGCGCACGTGCACCGAGTCTCCGATCTTCATCTGGTCCACCACGACTTCGAACTTTTCCGGGATCTGCGTGGGCAGACACTCCACTTCGACTTCGCGGTGGATGTGCTCCAGGACGCCGCCTTCCTTGACGCCCGGGGCCTCGCCCTTGGCGTGAACGGGAACCTGCACCCGGATCTTCTCCGTGAGGGAGATCGCGTTGAAATCCACATGCGAAAAAGCGTCGGTGACCGGGTCCACCTGGATGTCTTTGATGCGGGCCGTGTGCTCGCTGTCTTTCTTCAACCCGTCGATCTTCAGAGTGAGGATGACGTTTTCTCCGGCGCCGGTCTTCAGCACCTTCTTGAACTCTTTCAGATCGACTGACAAGGCCACGGGGGCCAGCTTGCTGCCGTACAGAATGGCCGGGATCCGGTTTTCTCTCCGGATCCTCCGGGCATGCCCTTTGCCGAGGTTCTCGCGGTGGGCCACTTTCAACTCAACCGTTTTCATTGCTGATTGATCTCCTTTCAGGCCTCTACGGCCGCGTTCGCAAAAAGCGTGCTCACGGACTCGTTGTCGTGAATGCGCTTGATGGCTTCGCCCAAGAGGGAGGCCACGGACAGGACCTTGATCTTGGAGCATTTCTTGGTTTCAGCGATCGGGATGGTGTCGGTGACGATCATCTCCCGGATCACGGAATTTTCGATGCGCGAGATGGCCGGTCCGGCGAGCACCGGATGCACCACCGCGGAATAAATGTCCAGAGCGCCGGCTTCTTTCAGCGCCTGGGCGGCCTCGACGAGCGAACTGCCGGTCGAAACCAAGTCGTCGACGATGACGACGTTTTTACCCGCCACCTCGCCGATGATGTTCAGCACCTTCACCTGGCTGGCGCTTTCGCGGCGCTTGTCCACGATCGCGAGCGGACACTCGAGCACCTTGGAATAGGCCCGGGCCATCTTGAGGCCGCCGACGTCGGGGGTCACCATGACCAGGTTGTGCAGACGTTTGGAAAGGATGTAATCGCACAAGACGTTGATGGAATAAAGATGGTCCACCGGGATGTCGAAAAATCCCTGGATCTGGCCGGAGTGGTGGTCAATCGTGAGCACGCGGGTCGCGCCCGCTGTGACGTTGAGATTGGCCACGAGTTTGGCCGTGATGGGAACGCGCGGCTTGTCCTTCCGGTCCTGCCGGGCGTAGCCGTAATACGGCATCACCGCGGTGATCCGGCGCGCCGAGGCGCGCTTGGCCGCGTCGAGCAGAATCAAGAGCTCCATCAAGTTGTCGTTGGACGGCGCGCAGGTCGGCTGGATGATGAACACGTCCCGGCCGCGGATATTCTCGTTGATCTGCACCCGGATTTCGCCTTCCGGAAACCGCTCCACCATCGCCTCGCCGAGAACGACCCCCAGACTGTCGGCGATCGCTTGGGCCAGCGATGGGTTGGCATTTCCCGTCAAAAGAACCGGACCATTCATCATCACGGACTTCTTACTCCTTTCTTTGGCCGCCTTTTTAGCGCTCCGCGCCGGAGCTTTCTTGGCGGCTTTTTTCTTGGGTGATTTCATTTTTTAAGCTTATTTTTTGATTTCAAAACAGCGGCCGGCACGCCGACCACGGTCACTCCCGCCGGAACGTTCCGGCCCCGGGGCACCACGGTTCCCGCGCCGGTGCGCGCTCCGCGGCCCACCTTCACGGGGGCGATCAACACGGTGTCGCACCCCAAAAAGGCGCCGTCCCCGATCCGGGTCCGGTTCTTGTTCTTTCCGTCGTAATTCGCCGTGATCGTGCCGGCGCCGACGTTCACGCCCCGGCCCACCGTGGCGTCGCCGAGATAAGCGAGGTGTTTGACGAGGGTGTTCTCGCCCACCGTCGACCGGACCACTTCCACGAAACTGCCGATGGCCGCCCCGTCCTTGACGCGGGACCCGGCGCGGATTTTGGCGAAGGGGCCGATCGAACAGTTCTTCCCGATCGCCACGTCCTTTTCAATGTGCGTGAACGGATGCACCACCGTGTCGGCGCCGATCCGCACGCCCGCTTCAATATAAGTTGTCCCCGGCGAAACCACCGTGACCCCGGCGCCCATATGCGCCTCGAGGTTCCGCTTCCAAATTTCCTTCGCGGCGTCGGCCAGGTCCTGCCGGGTGTTGATGCCCAAAAGTTCCGCGGCGCCCGCCAGGGCGTAGCCCTGGACCGCCTCGCCTTGTTCCGCCAGGATCGAAATCGCGTCGGTCAAGTAATACTCCCGCTTGCGATTGTCCGGAGTCACCTTTTTCAGCGCCGCAAACAAAAGTTTGGCGCGGAAGCAATACATGCTCGAATTGACTTCCCGGATGTCCTTTTCGCACTCGTCCGCGTCCAGGTCCTCGCGGATCCCTGTGACCTCGCCGGCCGCGTTTCGCAGGATCCGGCCGTAACCGCGCGGGTTCTCGAGCTCCGCCGTGAGGATCCCCGCGGCCGCGCCGTCTTTGGAAAACCGGCTCCGGAATTCAGCGAGCGTGGCCCCGCGCACCAAAGGCGCGTCCCCCGCGAGCACGAACAAGTCTCCGTCGTATCCGCGCAGGGCCTTTTCACAGGCCATGACGGCGTGGCCGGTGCCCAGCCGTTTGGCCTGGTGCACGATCTCCACCGAGCCGCCGAAAAACTTCTTCAGCTCCGCACGGTTCGAGCCGGCCACCACGTAGACCTTGCGGACGCCGCTTTCGCGCGCCGCCTCCACGCAGTAGGAAACGATTGCCTTGCCAAAGAGCTCGTGCAGGACTTTCGAACGCGCCGATTTCATCCGCGTCCCTTCGCCTGCCGCCAGAATCACGGCCCGGATTCCCCGCACGGCTAACCCTTGATCCCCGTCAGCTTGATGCCTTCCACGAAATAGCGCTGGTTGAAAATGAACACCAGCAGGATCGGGGCCAGCATCATCATCGAGGCCGCCATCAGGAGCGTCCAGTCCGTGTGGTGCAGGCTCTGGAAATACGCGAGCCCCACCGGCAGCGTGAACTTCTCCTGCGAATTCACCACCACGAGCGGCCACATAAAATTCATCCACGTTCCCATGAACGTGAACGTCGTCAAGGTCGCGAGCGCGGGCTTCGACAGCGGGAGAATGATCCGCCAAAAAATACCGAAATAAGAACAGCCGTCAATTTTCGCCGCGTCCTCGAGCTCCTTCGGGAGCGTCATGAAAAACTGCCGCAGCATGAACGTCCCGTAGGCCGTGAACACGCCCGGCAGTATGAGCCCCTTGTAGGTGTCCACCCAGCCGAGGAAACGCAGCAGGATGAAAACCGGGATCATGGTCACCGCGCTCGGAATCATGAGCGTCGCCAGGTAGCCCAAAAAAATCTTTTCCCGGCCCGGGAACTGGAGCCGCGCGAAGGCATAACCGGACATCGAGCTCGTGAACACCTGTCCCAGCGTGGTGAGGAGGGTCACGATGATCGAGTTCAGATAGAACCTCGCGAACGGCACGACTTCCCACGACTTCACGTAGTTCTGCCAGACGAAGCTTGTGGGCACCCAATCCACCCACCACGGCCGCTGGTACGAAAAGACCTCGCCCGGCGTTTTCAAAGAGGTCGCCAGCATCCACAGAAACGGCGCGACCATGGCCAGGGTCCCGACGCTCAGCACCAGGTAGCTCGCCGCCTTCTTCAGTATGTCGAACTGCATCCGGCGCGTCCGGCTTTTTTCCAATTCCGTCTGGACCCGTTTTCCGCTCATGCCGTCTGCCCCGTCAATAGTAGTGCACCGTTTTCCCCGCGACCTTCCAATAAAGCAGGGTGATAACGAAGATCACGACGAACAAAAACCAGGAAATCGCCGCCGCGTACCCCATGTTGAACCACTGGAACGCGTTGTTGTAAATGTAATACATGATCGTCGTGGTCGAACCGTTCGGACCGCCGCCGGTCATGATGAAGGCCGCGTCGAATCCCGCCTGAAAGCCCCCGATGATGCTCATGATCGCGATGAAAAACGTGGTCGGCGAAATCATCGGCCACGTCACCGCCCAAAACTTCTGCCACCCGTTGGCCCCGTCGATGTCCGAGGCCTCGTACAGGTCGCGCGGGATTCCCTGCAGGGCGGCCAGATACAGGATCATGTTGTGCCCGCCGATCCCCTGCCAGAGCCCCATGATGATCAGCGCCGGCTTGGCCCATTTCTCGTCCGTCAGCCAGTTCGGCCCCTCGAGCGGGACGTGGATCAAGTCCCCGAAGCCGCGGATCAGGACGTTGAAAAACCCGAAGTCCGGATTGTAAATCAGGCGCCACAGGATAAAGATGGCCACGCCGGAGCAAATCGTGGGCAGAAAAAACGTGGTCCGGAAAAAAACGATGCCCTTGATTTTCTGGTTCATCGCCAGCGCGACCGCGAGCGAGCCGATCATCCCGAGGGGGATCCCCAGCATCAGATAAATCGTGTTCCAGCAGAACTTCCAGAAGAACCGGTCCTGAAAAAGCTGGACGAAATTTTTCAAACCCGCGAACGCCGGCGGCGTCAAGAGGTCCCACTTGACGAAGCTCAGCGCGAGCGACGCGATCACCGGCAGGGACGTGAACACGAGAAAGCCGACCAGGTTCGGCAGGAGAAAGCAATATCCTGCCAGGGCTTCCTTCGTGCTGTTTTTGAGTCCCGTCTTGATCTTCTTGGCGGCTTCGATCTGGTCGATCCCGCCTGTGACTGGCGCGGTTCCCATCGCCGGACTAAGCAGTCTTCGCTTTGTCCTGGGAGGAGTCCCGGATCAAATGCGGCGTCGCTTTCCTCTCGACGGCGTCGCCGGAAATGAGGCACTCGACGACGTCTTCCTGAGAGGGCAAATCATACATGATGTCCAGCATCAGATCTTCGAGGATGGAGCGCAGGGCGCGGGCGCCCGTTTTCTTCGCGATGGCCTGCTTCGCGATCGCCTCCAAGGCCCCCGGTTCGAACTTGAGATCGACGCCTTCCATCTTGAAAAACTTCTGGTACTGCTTCACCAGGGCGTTGCGCGGCTCGGTGAGGACGCGCACGAGGTCGCGGGCGTCCAGGCCGTCCAGCGTCGCGGTCACGGAAAACCGCCCGATGAATTCAGGGATAAAGCCGAACTTCAAAAGGTCCTCGGTCTCGACGTGGCGGAGCGTCTCGCCCACGTTCTTGCCGGCCACGCTCTCGGCCTTGGCGCCGAATCCCATGACCTTGTTCGTGATGCGGCGCTCGATGATCTTGTCGAGATTCGAAAATGTCCCTCCGCAGATGAAAAGGATGTTGCGGGTGTCGATCTGGAGGTATTCCTGCTGGGGGTGCTTGCGGCCGCCCTGGGGCGGGACATTGCTCACCGTCCCCTCGAGGATCTTGAGCAGGGCCTGCTGCACGCCTTCGCCGGAAACGTCGCGCGTGATGGAGACGTTGTCGCTCGTTTTCGCGATCTTGTCGATTTCGTCGATGTAGATGATGCCGACCTCGGCCCGCTTGACGTCGTAGTTCGCGGCCTGGATCAGGCGCAAAAGCACATTCTCCACGTCTTCGCCGACATAGCCGGCCTCGGTCAAGGCCGTGGCGTCGGAAATGGCGAGAGGGACATCGAGGATGCGGGCCAAGGTCCGGGCGAGCAACGTCTTCCCGGAGCCGGTCGGGCCGATCAGGAGAACGTTGCTCTTTTCGATTTCAACCCCGTCTTCCGCGTCGCGGGAACGGATGCGCTTGTAATGGTTGTGAACGCCGACGGCAAGCTGTTTCTTGGCGCGCTCCTGCCCGACCACGTATTGGTCAAGCTGCTCCTTGATCTCGCGCGGCTTGGGGATCTCGAAGAAGGTCTCTTCGCTGGGCTTGAAGTAACGGCGGGTGTCCTTCTCCAGGATATCGTGGCAAATCTTCACGCAAAGGTCGCAGATGTAGACCCCGGGCCCCGCGAAGATTTTCTTCACGTCCTTGCGCTTGTCCCTTCCGCAGAATGAACACCGTTCCGTCATGTATGCTCCAATGGGCCTTTATAATTGCCCGGCCAGGACTCGAACCTGGAATTTGGGCTCCAAAGGCCTCTGTGATACCATTTCACCACCGGGCAGCGAAGCTGTCGTCTTACCTGTTTGCCTGGGACGCGGGACTTGCCGCTGCCCCGATCCTCTCCGGATCAGCCTTGAGATACTTCTCGTACGATTCCAAGATCACCTTTTCCATATATTCCCGGCAGGCCAAAGTGATGGGATGAGCGATGTCTTTATGCTCTCCCTGGTGCGCTTTGGCCCCCAGCATGGGCAAAGGATCGACCGCCGTCTCCAGCCGGCCGCCGCATTGATTGCAATAGCGGCTGTGGACCACGTTCCGGTGCCCGCACTTCTGACAGGGCTCCTTGGCCCGCCGCGAAGGCATGGCCACGAAAAGGCCTTTGTCCCGCTCGATGATCTTGATGTCCCGGACGACAAAACAGTCGTCTAAGGTGATGGTCGCAAACGCCTTAAGCTTCTTGTCCGCGTTATCCTTCTGGAAGATTCTGACTTCAGTGATCTTCATGCGGATTCCCGCTCTCCGTCAGACTTCAGTAAAGAGATCCCACCCAAGTAGCGAGACCGAATTTGCGCGAAATTTCTGAGGCAGCAGCTTCCGTTTCTACTCGATTCGCAGCCAAAGAGAAGACGGTAGGTCCGCTTCCACTCATGGCCGAGGCCGGCCGCGAATTCCTGAGAAACGATAAAACCCGTCCAATCTCGGGTTTCATGCGGTGAGCTGCCTTAAAAAGATCGTTGCGTAACAAGGTCGAACAGCCCTTCAGATCTTTTGAGGCTAGAAAAACGGAAATCATTATAATGTCACAGTTTAGTTTTGTCAAGGTGGGGCCGAGGGCCGGACGGGAAAGGCTTTCGAAAACTGATTTGGTGGAAATGCCTGAAGAGAAAAGAGTTAGGAGGACAGACAATTTTGTAGCCCCGGCTAGGGGCTGTAATTCATCCCCCCGGCCCCTGCCAATAGCCCGGGAGGTCTCGAGGAGAAAAAAAGGGACATCCGCGCCCAATTTCCGGCCCATTTCCATTAAATCCGGCTGGGAAAGCCGCAAGCCGAACAACCGGTTGGCAGCCAGGAGCGTCGTCGCCGCATTGCTCGATCCCCCGCCGAGCCCGCCCGCCACGGGAATTCTCTTGTCCAAAATGACTTCCATCCCGCCCCTCAGCCCGGTCCTGGACTGAACCAATCTCCAGGCCTTTTCGATCAGATTACGGCTGTCGCAGGGGACAAGGGGATGGCGGCATTGAAGGCGGAAACCGGAGCGGGTCCTGCGAAAGCGGACCCGGTCCCGGAGGGAAATCCGCTGAAATAGGGTGAGAAGCTCGTGATAACCGTCCGGCCGCTTTCCGAGAACATACAGACAAAGATTGATCTTGGCCGGAGACTCGAGCGTCAGAGAATTCACGGAAAGGCAGTGCTTACCAGCGGATCTTCTTGCGGTGCCGGTGCTTCCTAAGCCACTTCTTCCTCTTGTGCTTATTCATCTTTTTCCGGCGCTGCTTCTTTTTCGTACCCATCGGGGCTGGACTCCTTAATCGATCACTTTATTCAGAGGATATTCGATGATCCCGGAGGCTCCCGCCCGCTTCAATTCGGGGATGAGAGCGCGAACAACTTTTTCATCGATGATGGTCTCCACATCAAACCATCCTTTGGTACTTAACGGCGCGACCGTGGGATTCTTAAGGGCGGGCAGCAGTTTCAGGATCTTGTCGAGGTCCTTCTCCGCGACGTTCATCTTGAGCCCCACCTTGTCCTCGGCGGCGATCGCCCCGGTCAGCAGGAGAGAAATGTTCTCGAGCTTGTTCTTCTTCCAGGGGTCGGCCCAGCTTTGCCGGTTGGCAATGAAGCGCGTGGTAGAGGTGAGGACCGTGTCGACAATACGGAGATTGTTCGCCCGGAGACTCGATCCGGTCTCGGTGGCCTCGACGATCGCATCCGCGAGCTTCGGGGGCTTGGCCTCGGTGGCGCCCCAAGAAAATTCGACATCCGCGGTGACGCCGTGCTTCTCGAGGTAATCTTTGGTCGCGTTCACGAGTTCGGTCACGATCTTCTTCCCCTCCAGGTCTTTCACCGATTTGAACGGAGAGTCGTTGTGCACGGCCAGCACCCAGCGGACGGGGCGGTTGGTCTGTTTGGAATAAGTCAGGGCGTTGATTTCGATGACCTTGGAGCGATTTTCCATGACCCAGTCATAACCGGTCAAACCGGCGTCGATGATGGCGTCTTCCACGTAACGGGACATTTCCTGAGGCCGGAAAAGAATGATTTCCAGTTCCTCATCATCCACCGATGGATAGAACGAGCGCGAAGCCGTGGTGATGCGGAAGCCCGCTTTTTTGAACAGCGTGTAAGTGGCCTCCTCCAAACTGCCTTTGGGCAGGCCCAGCTTCAATTTGTTATTCATTCGTGAAATACCCCCATAGCCCAAAACTAATCGGTGAAACGCCTTGCAAGAGGGGCTGATTGTATCGTTTAACTCTCAGGGTGTCAATTGGGCATCCGAGGCGGCGGGTTAAGAACCGCCCGGGTGAAGAAAGTGGTTTTTTTATGGGCGGCCCGCTACAATTTCGAGAACTGTATGTCAAAGCGCTTGGTTTCTCTCCCGGCCTTGGCTGCGTTTGGGCTGAACGCGGTGTTTGCCGTTCTCGATAAATGGTCGCTCCCGGAGTTTTGCTGGAGCACTTGGCTCGCCGCGCTTTTCCTGTCTCTGTCCTGTGCCGCGATGGGCGCGGTCCGCGTCTTCGCCATGACGGTCGACAAGAAGGTTTTCGAGCCGCGTTTCCCCGTCCTTCGCCGCGTTTCAAATACGGTCTTCCGAGCCGGGGTGATTTTGTCCGGAATCCTATCGGGCTGGATCGCCTTCCGCATTTATGTTTTTATTTTCGGGTTCTACGGCGTTTTTCTATCGGTGTTTGCCGAAATGGAGCCCCAAGGTTTTTTCGGCAGGAACGGCTTCATCAATTCTGATTTTTGGGGGCCGGCCGGCTATCTTGCCGGGCGATATTGGCCCATGATGGCAGGAGTACTGGCGGCAAACACCGGACTGCTTCTCCGCGAATCCCCGTTCAAACTCATCGCTCTGCCGTTCCGCTCAGGCGAAATCATCCGGACACACCTGATGGTCCTCTTGATGCCTTTTCTATGCCTCGCGGCGTGGGCGGTCTTCAAGCGGGACTATCAGCCGGTCACGATCGCCCTGCTGCTGGCCGTATTCTATCTAGTGCCGTTTCGCAAGCCCGGCCGCGCATAAATTCTTTGTTGCCTGTCGGGCTCTCGTTTATAATGCCGGCCGGAGGATTTATGCTGACGACTTTTCTACAGGCGCTCACGGCATTCGCGGGGTCAGTGGCCGGCGGGGCCTTGGCGGTTTCGGTCGGGGTCTCGCACCGGAAGCTCTGCGCGCTCATCAGCTTCGCAGCCGGGACACTGCTCGCCACGACGTTCATGCACATCGTGCCGGAGGCGGCCGGATTGCTCCCGGTCCCGGCCCTCCTCACCGCTTTCGTTTCCGGCTACGCCCTGTTCTTCCTCATCAGCCGTTATGTCACCCACGTCTGCCCGGCCTGCTCCGCGTCGCATTTCGACGAGCACACCGGAAATGAAATCCGCGCCACCGCCATTCTGCTCGCCGTAGCGCTCGGCATCCACAGCGCCTTTGACGGGATCGCGATCGCCGTCGGCGAGGAGCTGGAACACAGCGGGGCCGTTTCTCTTTTCACGACGGTGACGCTCCATAAATTGCCGGAGGGGCTCGCCCTGTGCGCGCTCTTCCTCAAGGCGGGATGGGGCCGCGCGACGTCTTTCGGGTTCACGCTCGCGCTCGAGAGCACGACTCTGATCGGGTGGGCGCTGGGGGCTTTGTCGCTCGCCAGGGTCACGGACAACCTGTGGTTCTACGCGCTCCTGGCGCACGTCGGAGGCGGCTTCATTTATCTCGCGCTCCACGCCGTCTTCAACGAAGCCCGGAAGCATCCCTCGCGCTTTATTCTTTTCTTCTTCCTGCTCGGCGTGGCCCTGATCGCGCTGATCCGCTGATCCATTCCGCCGCCCGCTCCCGCGCTTCCCGGTAAACTTCTGCGAACGGCCGCCGCCTGGCCAGCGCGATTTTCTTGCAATCTTCGTATTCGGGCGAGGCAATGCCCGGAATTCCGTTCGCGCGGCCGATTTTGACGGCGACCCTGCCGAACCGGGTGGGCACCCGCACGATGGAGCGGTCGAGGATGAAACGGTCCACTTCGAGGAAGCGGACGCCGAAGGTGGTGGTCTCGGCGAACACGATCGCCGCCACCGCGTCCTTGCGGGCGTGCTCGAAGAGGACGGAAAGTTTGTAGGCCGGCCGCATCTTCTTCATCAGGACCGGGACTACGAAAACGTCGAGCGCCCCGGCCTGGAACAAGCGCGCGTAGAGGATTTCGAAGCCGAGCGGGTTCATGTCGTCGAGGTTGGCCTCGAGGACGAGGATGCGGTCGCCGGAAAATTTTTTTTCGGGGATTTCGCCTACCGTCAGGCGCAGCAGATTGGCGCGGTCTTTCAAATCGGCGGTGCCGGCTCCGTAACCGATCCGGTCCACGGTCAGGGCCGGGACTTCTTCCGTCGTTTCTGCCAGGGCCGCGAGGATGGCCGCGCCCGTGGGCGTGACCAATTCGGATTTCGTGGAAACGAAACGCACGGGAAATCCCTTCAGGAGTTCCATCGCTCCGGGACCCGGGACCCGCATCTTCCCGTGATGGCCGTGGCCGACGTCGCCCGCGCCCGCGTTCAGGTTCCGGACAAAAACCTTTCGGATGCCCCAGTGGTGAAATGCCGCCGCGGCCCCGACGATGTCCACGATGGAATCCACCGCGCCGACTTCGTGAAATTCCACTTGGGCGCGGGAGAGACCGTGCACTTTGGATTCGGCACGCGCGAGCCGGTCGAATATTTCGAGGGCGAGCGTTTTGACGACGGGCGCGAGCCGGCTCCGGCGAAGCAAGCGGACAATTTCGGAATAGGGCGTGTGCCGGGCGGCGGAGTGAGCGGGCGCGGCTTCCGTACTCACCGTGAATTTCGTCCCCACGAAAGCGCCGCGGCGCACTTTTTTCGCGCCCAGACGGACGCCTCGCAGGCCGACCTTCCGGACCTCCCGCTCGAGGACCGCGAGCTCAAGTCCGGCGTCGAGGAACGCGCCGAGCGTCATGTCCCCGGAGATGCCCGAGTGACAGTCGAAGACGGCGGCCCTCATCGGATCATGCTCGCGAAACAGGCCGCGCCGAAGCCGTTGTCGATATTGACCAGGACCACGCCCTGGGCGCAGGAATTGATCATGGAGAGAAGCGGCGCGAGGCCCTCGAAATGGGCCCCGTAACCGACGCTCGTGGGAACGGCGATCACGGGCTTGGAAATCAAACCGGCGACGACGCTCACGAGAGCCCCCTCCATGCCGGCGACGCAAATCACGGCCCGGCATTCTTCCAATTCGGGCAATTTGTCGAACAGGCGGTGGATGGCCGCGACCCCGCAGTCGTAAATCCTTCGCACCGGCCGGCCGATGGCCTCCAGCGTCACGGCCGCCTCTTCGGCCACCGGAATGTCGCTCGTGCCGGCCGTCAGCACGGCGACCGGTCCGGCGCTTCTCTGCTCCGGCCGGCGGCCTCCTGCGAAGCGGGCATAAACGATCCGGCCCGCTTCCGAATAACGGAGTCCCGGCAGCGCCCGGCGCAATTTCGCGTAAAGCTCCGGGGAGACGCGGGTCACGAGCGGGGGATGCCCGGCCTTGCGGATGGAGCGGAATATTTTCACGATCTGCTCGGGGGTCTTGCCCGGCGCGTAAATGACTTCGGGAAAGCCCTTGCGGAAGAAACGGTGGTGATCGACGCGGGCGAAGCCGAAGGCCTCGTAAGGAAGGTTTTTGAGTTTTTTGAAGGCGGCCTTTTCGCTGATTCTGCCGGCTTTCAGCGCCTGGAGCGTGGCCTTGACGGCCCGTTCGGAATACACGTCACTCCTTTGCCGGCCCGCCTTCGTGGTCCTGCGGCGTCCCGTTGGCCGGCTTCTTGATCAGCTTGGCCTCGAGTTTGGTGAAAATCAGCAGGATGATGATGACGACTGCCGTGGCGTAAAGGGCGCCGTCGTAAAATCCCATGCCGCAGGCCAGGCCGATCGCGGAAACGGACCAGAGGCTGGCGGCCGTGGTGATGCCTTTGACGGAGCCGCCGGAGCGGATGATGGCGCCGGCGCCGATGAAGCCGATGCCGCTCACCACTTGCGCCGCGATGCGGGACGGGTCGACGGAGACTTTGGCGCCGTATCGTTCAAAGATTTCGATGGAGACGAGCATGATGAGCGAGGCCGCCGCCGAGACGAGCGCGTGGGTGCGGAAGCCCGCCGCTTTGCCGAAGTATTCCCGCTCGACGCCGATGAGCGCTCCCAGGAATGCGGCCAGCAGGATGCGCAAAAAGATGTGCCAATGTTCCATATGAGAGTCCCCTTTCGACTGTCTGATTAAACCGCGATGGCCAAATTCGGGTCCGCGACGATCTCAAACACCCCGCTGAGGTCCCGCGGCCCGGCCTTCCGTTCAAACTTTTCCATTCCGTTCCGGGCGATCATGGCCGCGTTGTCGGTGGTGTACTTGAAGGGCGGGATGAAAACCGCCATGCCTCTTTTCTCCGCTTCCTCGGCCAGCCGCCGGCGCAGGAATGAATTCGCAGTGACACCCCCGCCGGTCACGATGACGCGCGAGCCGGTTTCCTCGCAGGCGGCCATGGTTTTTTCCACCAGCCAGCCGACCACCGCCGCCTGAAAACTCGCGCACAAGTCGCGGCATTCCTTTTCCGAAACGGACTTCTTCTTCTCCAAATAATAGTAAACCGCGGTCTTGATGCCGCTGAAGCTGAAGTCGAGCCGGTTCTTGATCCTGGGCTTGGTGAATGGCACGGCGGCGGGATTGCCCTCCGCGGCCAGTCGGTCGATCACCGGCCCGCCGGGATACCCGAGTCCGAGAAGCTTCGCGACTTTGTCATAGGCCTCGCCCACCGCGTCGTCGACGGTCTCGCCGAGCAGGCGGTAGCGGCCCCCTTCAAAATGAACGAGCGCGCTGTGCCCGCCCGACACCAGCAGGCCGACGTAGGGTTCCGCGGGCTTTTCGCTCTCGATAAAGTTGGCGTCGAGGTGGGCCTCCAGGTGGTTGACGCCGACGAGCGGCACCCGGCGGGCGAAGCTCAGGGCCTTGGCAAAGGAGACACCGACCAAGATGGACCCGATGAGGCCCGGCCCCTGCGTCACGGCGATCAATTCGAGTTTATTTTCCGGCACCCCGGCGCGGGCGATGGCCTCGCGGTAAACCACATCGATGGCCTCCAGGCAATGCCGGGATGCGATCTCGGGAACGACGCCGCCGTAAGGCTGATGCCTCGCGAGGCTCGAAGAAACAACATTGGACAGGACCTTCCGCGGCCCGTCCAGCACCGCGCAGGAAGTTTCGTCACAGGA
>JACQVP010000008.1 GCA_016209715.1 Candidatus Omnitrophota bacterium | reverse complement strand
GAGTACGGCGTCGAGCGGGTGGAGATGAAGATCGTGGGGAAGACGATGGGCGTCTACCTTCCCCTCGAGAAAATTTTCTCCACCGATTTCGAGGAAATCCTCGCCTCCGGCAAAATCAAGGACATCTCCAGTCTTCTGCAGATTTCCCCCGAGGCCTTGGACACGGTGGAAGACGTCCTGTTTTCCACCTCGCGGGTGATCCTGAGCAGCGACAAGCCCATTGATTTTTACGTCCTCAAGGCCACGGACACGGCGTTGACCGGCATCACCCTCATCCTCGTCGGGTATGTCCCGGACATCAAGCGCGTCCGCTTTTGGGACATTTCAAGGACCGAATACCGCAAGCGCGTTTACCACGACCTGAAGGTGAATTATCCGGTGATCTGGAAAAAGCCGGTGGAAGGCGTTTTCAAGGACCTGGGGAAGAAGAGCACGCGGGAAATACTGGACTCCCACTTCCTTCCCGGCGCCAATCTGGAAAGCATCTCCCCGGTTTTTTATTCCCTCATCCTCGAGGCCCAGCTGAAGGCGGAGGTCGACAACCAAATCCTTTCCTTGCGTTCGACGTCCGGCCGCTCCGGAGAGGCGCTCGTATACGCCAAAGTTCGCCAGAGCTACAAGCCCAAGCCGGAATATCTCAATCACGAATTCGCGCTGGAGAGCGGTTTTGAGGCCGAATATATTTTCATTCTGGCCAAATACCTCGGCGATTACAAGATCAGCCGCGTGATCCCGTTTCATTATGTCGAGGAGGGAGGTCAGGTCAAAAAGATCGATTTCCCTGCCGAACTCCAGCTCTACGAGAATGTCGAAAAATGGCAGGAGGAATTCGAGCTGGAGGAAATCACGCTGGAGGACTTTCTGGCGCAGCAAATCTCGCGCCGGGTACAGCCCATGCTCGTCGAGGACGAGAGGATCCACAACACGTTTACGACCAAAAAGGTCACGTTCAATTACGTTTTCCCCGATGAGCCGGGGACCGAAGGCCATTTTTCCGCGCGGACGAATCTGATGTTGAGGAAACCCTTTCCGGTCCAGCCCTTCGGATTTCCCGGGTCGGGCGGGGCGCAAAACGGGTTGGAAACGATCCTCGGAGACGAAGAATCGGCGAAAGATGTTTATTATCTCCTGGAACTGGTCCTGCGGGAATGCGTCACCGTCCTGAGAGGCTACTGGTTCGAGAAGTTCGAGTTTGTTAAGCTCGAGTCGGTTTTCGGCGCCACTTATGTCCTCAAAAGGCCGGATCTGGAATTGTATCGGAAACACAAGATCGACATACGAGAATTACTGGGGCGTTCATTGGCCCCGCAATTAGTGTAACTTATTAATTTATTAAGACTTACAGTCGGACGTTTCGCTTGACATTCCGGCCGTTCCTAGCTAAGATTCTTCTAGCACTCTAAAGCTGAGAGTGCTAATCCAGGTGAGTTCATGGACCCCCAATTAACAGACCGTCAAAATAGAATTCTTTCGATCATCGTCGACGCTTACGTCGAGACGGCGGAGCCCGTCGGTTCGCGGGCCATCGCCAAGAAAATCCAGCTCGAACTGTCTCCGGCCACGATCCGGAACGAAATGAGCGATTTGGAAGAGGCCGGCCTGATCACCCACCCGCACACCTCGGCCGGGCGGATCCCTACGGATTTGGGCTATCGGTATTTTATCGATCACCTGTTGCAGCGGCAGGCGCTTTCCGTCCGCTTGGCCGCGGACGTGGCCAAAGAATTCCAGAAGGAAATTGAAAGCGTCGAAGACCTCATCGCCAACGCCACCCGCATCCTCGCCACGATGACCAGCGAAACCGGCATCGTCAGTTTTCCCGAGATCAAGGAATTGGCTCTCGCGGGAGTCGGCCTGCGCCGGTTGGATGACCACCGCGTGCTGGTCGTTTGGCTCACCACGACCGGCGTGGTGCACAATCAGGTCGCGGAGATGTCGGGCGAAATTCCCGATGACACCCTGAAGAAAATCGCCAATTTTTTCAACGAAGAATTGAAGGGGCTTCCGATGAGAAGCCTCGCCGAGACGATCCGCAGCAAGCTCGAGGAAAAAAAGGACTCGCTGGCCGCGATGTACCGCAAGTCCCTCGAGATCGTGGAAGAAACGCTGAAGAAGCTCGATTCCGTCCGCTTCTGTCTCGACGGATCCAGCCATATTCTCGACAAACCCGAATTCCAGGACATGACCAAGATCCGTCATTTCTTTCGCGCCATCGAAGACAAGGGGCGCCTTCTCGGGCTTTTGCGGGACGGGCTGCCGGAGGAGGGCGTGCAGATCCACATCGGCCGGGAGAATAAATGGCAGGACATCTTGGACTGTTCTTTGGTCGCCGCCAGCTATAAATTCCGCGGCAAAACGGTCGGCACCCTGGGCATCCTCGGCCCCAGCCGCATGCGCTACGCCAATGCAATCGCCCTCGTCGATTATATTTCCAAGGAGCTCGGCCAGCTGCTCGAGCGGTGGTATTGAGCGGGCCGGGAGACATGATGACATCCGAAGAAAAGAAGGAACGGATAGAGATCAGCGGAGAGGAGCACCGTTCCTTTCTCGCCCAGGCGGAAGAACTCGAAAAGACCCGCAAGGCGCTCGAAGACGCGAAGAAACAGGCCGAGGAGTCCGCGGACCGGCTGCTGCGGGCCTACGCGGATTTTGACAATGCCAAGAAACGACTGGCGCGCGAGAAGGAGGAATTTCTCCGTTTTGCCAACGAGAAGCTCATGCGCGAACTCCTGCCCATTCTGGACAATTTCGACCGGGCCCTGATCCACGCCGAACCGGGTCTCGAGGACAGCTCCGCTTCGCTGAAAGACGGCATTGTCCTGATGCGCAAGCAATTCGCAGATTTTCTGAACCGGCACGGCGTCAAGCGCGTGGAGACGGTCGGAAAGAAATTCGACCCGAACCTTCACGAGGCTATTGGCCACGTCGAATCGGCCGAGCACCCCGACGAGACCGTGCTCGACGAAGTCGAGGCCGGTTACACGCTTGAAGGGCGGCTCCTCCGGCCGGCCAAGGTCCGCATTTCCCAGGAAAAGCAATGACGATGTCCGCCAACAAAAGGGACTATTACGAGGTGCTGAGTGTCGCCAAGGGCGCCCCGGCCGAAGAGATCAAAAAATCGTACCGGAAGCTGGCCCTGAAATACCACCCGGACCGCAATCCGGGCGACAAGCAAGCGGAAGAGAAATTCAAGGAAGCGGCCGAGGCTTATGCCGTCCTCAGTGACCCGGAAAAGCGGTCGCAATACGATCAATTCGGGCATTCCCTGGGCGGACGCGGGTTTTCGGGTTTTGAAGGTTTCGAGGGCGCGTTCAGCGATTTCTCCGACATCTTCGGGGACATCTTCGGCGACTTTTTCGGGGGCGGGCGATCGTCACGGAGCGAGCGCGGTCGCCGGGGCTCGGACCTCCAGTACAACGTCGAGATCACCTTGGAGGAAGCGGCCGCCGGAAAAGAACTGAGCCTCAACATCCCGAGGCAGGAAACTTGCGAGGCCTGCCAGGGATCGGGCGCCGAGCCCGGAACGCACAAAGTTAGCTGCCCGGAATGCCGCGGAAGCGGGCAGATCCGGATTTCGCAGGGGTTTTTCATGTTCCAGCGCGCGTGTCCGCGCTGCCAGGGCGAAGGCGAGAGAATCGAGAAACCTTGCCGGGTCTGCCGCGGGAGCGGACGCGTGGAGAAGACGCGTAAACTGAACGTCAAGATCCCGGCCGGCATCGAGACCGGATCCCGCCTGCGGATTTCGGGCGAAGGCGAAGGCGGCCGCCGCGGCGGTTCGGCCGGGGACCTGTATGTCGGCGTGGTGGTGAAGGAACATCCGGTGTTTCAGCGCGACGGGGAAGACCTCCATTGCGAAATCGAGATCCCTTTCACCGTCGCTTGTCTCGGCGGCGAGGTGAATGTAGACGTCCTCGACGGAAAGAGCAGCCTCAAGGTCCCGGAAGGCACGCAAAGCGGGAAAGTGTTTTGCCTCCACGCAAAGGGCATGCCGTCGGTCCGGAGCCGAGCGCGCGGCGATCTCTACGTGCGGGTCAAGATCCGGGTCCCGACCCGGTTGACGGAGAAAGAACGGAAGCTGTTGGAGGAGTTCGCCAAGCTGCATGGCGACGGCGTGCCGGAGCATAAGAACTTATTCGATAAAATGAAGGACGGTTTTAAGTAAACGGAGGTTTTTATGCCAACCTATGAATATGAATGCGCGAAATGCGGCGGGACTTTGGAAAAGTTTCAGTCCATGACCGAGAAACCTTTGAAGAAGTGCCCCTCCTGCGGAGGCTCGACGCTCAAGCGTCTTATCGGCGCGGGGGCCGGGATCATCTTCAAGGGGAGCGGTTTTTACCAGACCGACTATCGCAGCGAAAGTTACAAGAAGAAGCAGAAAGAAGACACCTGCTCGAATCCGGGCTCGAAACCGGCCTGCGGGGCGGGGAAATCGTGTCCGGCGGATTGAACGGGAACTTTACCCGTTACTGGCTGCCTTGGTACCTCTATCTGGCCGCCATCTTTATCAGTTCCAGCCTGCCGCGGCCGGAGCGCTTCTGGGGCGTCGAAATCAAGGATTATTGGCTGCATTCCGCGGAATTTTTCTGGGTCGCCATCCTCACTTTCCGGGCCTTTGCCAATGCCCGCGCCCCCTGGCTTGCCCTGAAATTCTTTCCGGCCGGCATCCTTTTCTCGCTTTTCTACGCTCTGACCGATGAATTCCATCAGCTTTTCGTGCCCGGCCGCTCCGGCACGGTCCTGGATGTCCTGTTCGACGGCGCCGGGATCGCTTTGGCTTCCGCCGTATATTATTTGATCAAAATGAGAAGGGGCGATGACCGTCTTCCGGCATGACTTCCGGGTCCGTTACGCGGAGACGGACCAAATGGGAGTCAGTTACTACGCCAATTACCTGGTCTGGTTTGAAATGGGCCGGGCCGAATACTTCCGTTCGCTGGGCATCAATTACACCGATTACGAGAAACAGGGCCTTTTTCTCCCCGTCATCGAGGCCCACGCCCGTTATTACCTGCCGACCACCTACGACGACAAGCTGACCATCGAAGTCGCAGTGTCCGAGTTCGGAAAGACGTCCATGAAATTCGTGTATCGAATCCTGAAAGAGGACGGAAAAAAGGCGGCGGACGGATACACGCTCCATGTGTTCATCGACCGCGCGCGCAAACCGGTCCGGGTGCCGCCGGAAGTGCTCAAAAAAACTCCGATTGCGTCTCTGGATTGTTGACACCCCCGGGCATACGTGTTAGACTCCGTTCCACTCGAAACCCTTTATTTTAAAGGCCTTTCTAGCGGGACATCACGTGACCGAAAAAATCAAAATCAGCGTTTTGGGCGACGGCGGCTGGGGAACCGCGCTGGCGCTTTTGTTGACCGGCAAGGGCCATGACGTGACCCTGTGGGGCGCCTTCCCCGAATATACGAAGGTGCTCCGGGAAAGGCGCGAGAACGTAAAATTTCTCAAAGGGTTTTCTCTCCCGCCGGGCCTGGATCTTTCTTCCGATCTGGACGCCTCCGTCGCCAAGTCCGAAATTCTCGTGTTCGCAATCCCGTCCCAATTTCTCCGGAACGTCATTTATAAGATCAAGGCCGATGTCCTGCGCGACCGGATCCTGGTGAGCGTGGCCAAAGGAATCGAAAGAAAGACCTTGCTCAGGCCGTCTCAAATCATCGCCCAGCAGGCGCATTCCGCGGCCATTGCCGTCTTGTCCGGCCCCTCGCATGCCGAAGAAGTCGCGCAGGGCGTGCCGACCTGCGTCGTCGCGGCTTCGAATTCGCGCGAAGTCGCGCGCCGCGTGCAATCGACTTTCATGGACACGCGTTTCCGGGTCTACACGTCCGACGACGTGACCGGAGTGGAATTGGGCGGCGCCCTGAAGAACATCATCGCTATCGCCGCGGGCATCTGCGACGGCCTCAAGTTCGGCTCCAATGCGAAAGCGGCGCTCCTGTCGCGCGGCCTCTTCGAGATCACCCGCCTCGGCATTCACATGGGCGCGAACCCGAACACCTTTTTCGGGCTTTCGGGCATGGGCGATCTGGTGACGACTTGCATTTCGGAGTACGGCAGAAACCGCCGCGTGGGCGAACTGATCGGGCAAGGAAAGAAATTGTCCGAGATCTTGGCCGGCATGGAAATGGTCGCGGAAGGCGTCGAGACCACCCGTTCCGCCGTGGAGCTGGCGCAGAAATACAATGTGGAGATGCCCATCACCGCGGAAATCCACAAAGTTCTTTTCGAGGATAAAAACCCCGTCGAGGCCGTCGATTCTCTCATGATGCGCGACGCCAAGATGGAAATTGAATAACCGCATCATGAAACACAAACCCTGAGAGGAGGTGAATTCCCGTGAACAAGGCACAACTCGCAACTGAAGTGGCGAAGAAGACCAAGCTTTCGAAGTCCAAAGCGCTCGAGGCCGTCAATTTCGCTTTCGACGCGATCAAGGCTTCTCTGAAGAAAGGTCAGAGGGTCCAGCTTGTCGGTTTCGGCAGCTTTCTCGTGAAACAGAGAAAGGCTCGCACCGGCCGCAATCCTAAGACCGGAGAGACGATTCAGATCAAGGCCAAGAAGGTTCCTGCTTTTTCCGCAGGCGCCGAGCTGAAGAAGTTGCTGGCGAGATAAGTTTTTTCGACGACAGCGAAACGGCGGGTGGAGGCCTCGTCCTTCATCCGCCGTTTTTTTTGCCCAAAAGTGGCGCGAAATCCCGCATCAGCTATAATTAGTAGCAAAGAAAAAGGGGATCTCATGAAGCTTTTTTCATCGGCTTTGTCCCAGAACTCGGCCATCGAACCGGCCCTCTCGGAGGTCTCGGCCAAGATCAAGGCCGACCTGGGCGGAAAGAGCTGCGATCTGGCTATCATGTTTCTGTCCGAGGGCTACGACGACCTCGACCCGGAGGCCGCCTGCGCTTCGCTTCGGGACTCTCTCTGCCCCGGCGTGCTCATCGGCTGCAATTCGAGCGGCGTGATCGCCAACCAGCGCGAGGTGGAAATGAAGCCGGCGGTTTCTCTCATCGGGATGCACCTGGAGCGGGTGAAGATCCAGCCCTTTCACGTCAGCGCCCTGGTCGCCGACACGTTCGAATCCGGGAAATCCATGCGCGAGTTCCTCGAAATCGACCCGGCCGAAGCCCCCAATTTCATTCTGCTCGCGGACCCCGCCAACATCGACGTCACCGCCGTGCTTTCCGCCTTCAACCGCGATTATCCGGCCAGCGCCGTCGTGGGAGGGCTGGCGAGCGGGATGGTCATGGGCGCGGAAAACTGGCTCGTGCTGAACGACGAAATCTACCAGGAGGGCGGAATCGGGGTGGCGCTCACGGGCGAGATTGAATTCGAAACCTTCGTGTCACAGGGGTGTCGTCCCGTGGGCGAGCCCTACATCATCACCAAGGCCGAGCGAAACGTCCTCTACGAATTGGCGGGCCGCCCGGCCATGGAAGTGCTCACGGAGATGTTCATGAAGCTCCCGGCGCGCGACCAGAAACTGGCGCAGAACGCCCTTTTTGTCGGCCTCGCCATAGACGAGGCCCGGAACGATCTGGGACGCGGCGATTTTTTGGTCCGGAACATCGTCGGCGCGGATGAGGCGAGCGGCGCGCTCTCGATCGGCGAGCTCCTCGAGACCGGACAGACGCTCCAATTCCAACTGCGCGATTCGGAGACCTCGAAGGAAGACCTCTCGCTCGTGCTCAAACGCCCGTCCTCCTCAAAGGCCCTTCGTCAGGGCGCCCTGCTCGTGAGTTGCTGCGGCCGCGGAGAGGGCCTTTACGGCGTCCCCGACCATGATGTGAAGATGATCCAGGCCCTGCGCGGGCCCATGCCGCTCGCCGGATTCTTCGCCAACGGCGAGTTCGGCCCCGTGGCGAAAAAGAACTTCGTCCACGGATACACTTCCAGCCTGACGATTATCCGCTGATTAAAACCGTTTGAAGAGTTGGGGGTCGTGCCGGGCCTCGAAGGCGCGGAGCGCGTCTTCCTGCTGGAGCGTGAGCCCGATGTCGTCGAGTCCGTGAATGAAGCGGTCTTTCACGGCAGGTTCAATTTCGAAATGGAAGGATATTTCTTCGGCCAGATGGAGCGTCACCCTTTCTTCTTCCAGGTTCACCGTTGCCTCAAGCCCGGGAAAGCGCCCGGCCATCTGAAAAATCTCCTCCACTTCGGCGGCCGAGAGCTCGATCGTGAGCAGGGAATTCTTGGAGCAGTTGTTCCGGAAGATGTCGGCGAAAGCCGGGACGCGCGAACCGCCGCGGTTTTCCCAAGGCGCGATCACGGCGCGAAACCCGTATTGCCGGATGGCCCAGACCGCGTGCTCGCGGCTCGAACCGCAGCCGAAATTGTTGCGGCTAACCAGGATGGTGGCGTTCTTATATTCCGGCCGGTTCAACAGGAAGCCGGGGTTCGGTTTGCCGTCGGCGAGATAGCGCCAGTCGTGGAAAAGGTTCTCTCCGAACCCCGTGCGGGCGATTGATTTGAGGAATTGCTTCGGAATGATGGCGTCGGTGTCGATATTGGCGCGGTCCAGCGGCGCGATCAATCCCCGAAAAGTTTTGAACGGTTCCATGATTATTTTCCCTCGGGCCAGCGGCGGATGTCCACAAAATGGCCCGTGACGGCGGCCGCGGAGGCCATCTCGGGGCTCACCAAATGCGTGCGCCCGCCCTTGCCCTGGCGGCCCTCGAAGTTCCGGTTCGAGGTGGACGCGGACCGTTCGCCGGGCTGAAGCTGGTCCGGGTTCATCCCCAGACACATGCTGCAGCCGGACTCGCGCCATTCGGCGCCCGCCTCTTTGAAGATTTTGTCCAGGCCCTCGGCCTCGGCCTGCCGGCGCACCAGCTGGGAGCCGGGCACGATCAGGGCGCGGACCCCGCTCGCCACCTTTCTTCCTTTAAAATAGGGAGCTGCGCGGCGGAGGTCTTCGATGCGTCCATTGGTGCAACTGCCGATGAACACGGTGTCCACGCGGATGTCGGTCATGGGAGTGCCCGGCCGGAGGCCCATATACGCCAACGCGTGTTCGACGTCCGTGCGGTTGTAGCCCGGTACGCGATCCGGATCGGGCACACGTTCGGTGACGTCGATCACCATGCCGGGACTGGTCCCCCAGGTGACTTGGGGCGCGATCGCGCCGGCGTCAATGACAAGTTCGCGGTCGTATTTCGCGCCGGCGTCCGTCGGCAGGGTCTTCCAATAAGTGACGGCCCGGTCGAAATCCCGCTCCTTGGGGGCGAACGGCCTCTCCCGTTGGGCGATGTATTCAAAAGTCGTGTCGTCCGGGGCGATCAGGCCGGCCCGGGCGCCCGCCTCGATGCTCATATTGCACACCGTCATCCGCTCTTCCATGGAAAGCGCGCGCACGGCTTCGCCGGTGTATTCGAGCACATAGCCCGTGCCGCCGGCCGTGCCGATCAGACCGATGAGTTTGAGGATCATGTCCTTGGCGCCGACCGGGGGTTTGGGGCGCCCCTTGAATTCAACTTTGAAAGTCTTCGGCCGGGATTGAGGCAGGGATTGGGTCGCGAGAACGTGCTCGACCTCCGAGGTGCCGATTCCCATGGCGAAAGTGCCGAAGGCCCCGTGCGTCGAGGTGTGAGAATCGCCGCACACGATCGTCAGACCCGGGAGAGTGAGGCCGAGTTCGGGGCCGATGATGTGGACGATGCCTTGCTGGTCGCTTTTGAGATCGTAGAGGGTGATGCCGAAGTCCGCGCAGTTCCTGCTCAGGGCGTCGATCTGGGCCTTGGAAATGGGGTCCTTGATGTTAAACCTATCTACCGTCGGCACATTGTGATCCATCGTGGCGAAGGTCAACTCCGGACGCCGCACCTTTCGGCCCGAAAGGCGAAGCCCCTCAAACGCCTGAGGAGACGTCACCTCGTGCACCAGATGCAGATCAATATAAAGCAGCGCCGGCTTGCCCGGCTCCTGGCTGACCAGATGGCGTTTCCAGATCTTGTCGTAAAGTGTTTCCATAAATTTTAGTGAGAATGGCCTCGTTTCCGGCGCCGGTATTCCTTGAGGATCCCGGTGCTGGTTGGGCCGCTTCGAAGGATCATAACTGCAATCACGGCAAAAATAATCGCCCAGATTGCAGTCAGAATCTCCATGTCTTGTCCTCCTCCTTTGCGCTTACTCGTCCATTAGTATACGGATTTTTGCCGCTGATTCAGTGTCAAAGTGTCCAGGTGGTTTCCGCAGCGGCGGCGAATGGTATACTTCGACAGACTAGTTTTGGGAGGAGTGAAACGCGTTGATGCGTTGGAGTCGATCCTGGGTCCTGACGCTGGTTGGGGCTCTGTCGCTTTCCGTTTCCGGCCAAGTGCGACAGGGCACGAGAGACGACAACTCCAAGAGTAGAGCGCCTGAATTTATG
>JACQVP010000068.1 GCA_016209715.1 Candidatus Omnitrophota bacterium | reverse complement strand
GCGGCCGGCGAGATCGGCCGCATCTACCGCTCCCTTTCCGACAAGAAAACGCTGGCGGATTTTTTTCTCGAGAGCGTGCTGCCTTTCATTCACGCCGAACGGGGATACCTTTTCCTGGCCGGGGGCAAGGACCAAATCTGGCTCGAATCCTCTTCCGGTCCGGCCGCGGACTGCCCGCCTTCCGTCGAAGCGGCCGCCAAGGACTTTCTCAAACAGGGAAAGCCGGGCCTCAAGGACGGAAGCCTCTACGCCCCGCTGGTCGCGGGAAGCGCCCCGTTGGGCACGGCCTGTTTTTTGAAAGCCCCGGGCGGGTCTTTCAGCGCCGAGGAGGTCGAGATCGCTTTTGAGCTGGCTTCGCAGATGTCGGGCGCCCTCAGGAATCTCATCCTCCACGAAGAAAATCTCAAGATGGAACGCCTGGCGGCGGTCGGCGAAACGCTCAGCATGGTCATGCACGAGATCAAAAACATCATCCAGATCGCGAAGCTTTCCGACGAGCTGATCCGGCGCGGGCTCAAGACCAACAACGAGAAATTCCTGACCCACGGCCTGGACGGCGCCGCGCGGGCCCTGAAGGAAATGGACGGGTTCGTCTGGGACATGCTCAGTCTGACCAAGGACTACGCGGTCGAACCGCAACGGATCCATCCCGCCGAAATCCTGGCCGAGGTGCGTCAGGACCTCGCGGACAAGGCCGGGGGTTTGGGCATCGCGCTCGAAGTCGAGGCCGACGAAACGTTGGGAAACGTCGAAGGAGACCGGCGCTCCCTTTACCGGGCCGTGCTCAACCTGGTGCAAAATGCCTTCGAGGCCTGCGACAAGGACCCATCGTGGATCCGCATGGGTGTTCACCCCGCCGGCGCCGAGCATTACCAAATTTCCGTCGCGGACAACGGCAAGGGCATGAGCGCGGAGGTCCGGGCCAAGATCTTTCAGGCGTTTTTCTCGACCAAGGGCCGGAAAGGGAACGGTCTCGGCCTGATGATCGTGGAAAGGACCTGCAAGGCCCATCACGGACGGATCGAGTTCGAAAGCGAACCCGGCCGGGGCACCACCTTCACCATCACCCTCCCGCGGCGCCTCCCGCGCGCATAATCCGATCGTTCCGTCCCTCCTCTCTTGCTTGCACAATGAACATTCGTCGGGTATTTTTAAAATACATCTATGACCAGATATCTGAGTATTTTTCTAATTAGTGTGTCGATTTTGGCCGCGCCGGCCCCGGTTCGGGCGGCGCCAGCGACGCGGATTTCACCCGAGGACGAGATCTTCCTGGACGAGGTCCAGCGCAAGGCCTTCGAGTATTTCCGCTCGGAGCACCATCCCCGGACGGGCCTGGTCAAAGACCGCGCCAGCAACGTTGGGCCGGACGATTTCCGGGTCGCCAGCATCGCCGCGACCGGTTTCGGCCTGAGCGCCATGTGCGCGGCGGCCGAGCGGGGATGGATCGAGAAAGAGGAGGCCCGGCGTTACTGCGAGAAGACGCTCCGTTTCATGCTGAACGGGATGGACCACGAACACGGTTTTTTTTATCACTTCATCAATTGGGAGAACGGCCGGAAGATCAATCACACCGAGGTCTCTTCCATCGACACGGCACTGCTGCTGGCCGGGGCGATCCACGCGGCCGAGTATTTCAAAGGCACCGAAGTCGAGACCCTGGCCGCGCGGCTGTATGAAAGGGTGGATTTCCGCTGGATGATGAACGGCGGCACGACGCTTTCCATGGGATGGCTGCCGAAACAGGGCTTCCTCCGGACGCGCTGGGACAGCTACAACGAATCCTTGATTTTGTACGTGCTGGCCGCAGGCTCTCCCACGTATCCGGTCCCGCCGGAGAGCTGGCACAAGGTCCGCAAACCGGTGGGCGTTTACGGCCCGCACGCGTACATCGTCTCGCCGCCGCTTTTCACCCACCAATATTCCGCCGTCTGGCTGGATTTGAAAAATAAAAACGACGGCTTCGCGGATTATTTCGAAAATTCCCGCGTCGCCACGCTCGTAAACCGGCAGTTTTGCATCGACCAGAGCAAGAAATACAAGACCTATTCCGCGGATTCCTGGGGGCTCACCGCGAGCGACGGCCCCAACGGTTACCGCGCTTACGGAGCCGATCCTTCCGGGGCGGGGCATGATGGCACCGTGGCCCCCACCGCGGCGGGCAGTTCGATCGTGTTCACGCCGGAATATTCGATCCGGGCATTGAAATTCATGCACGACCGGCTGAAACAAAAAATTTGGGGGCGGTACGGTTTTTCGGATGCCTACAACCTCGACCGCGAATGGTATTCCGCCGAGGTGATCGGGATCGATCAGGGGCCGCTTTTGCTGATGATCGAAAATTTCCGGAGCGGATTCGTTTGGCGTTATTTCATGGAGAACGCCCGGATAAAAGAGGGCCTGGAGCGGCTGGGATTCAGGCCGGGGCCCCTTCCGGTCTCGGCGCCGAAGCGGCCCGAGATCCAGATCCCGCGCTTGCGGGACCGGGTCCGAATTGACGGGAACTACGCCGAATGGAGCCGGTCGGACCAGATTTCGCTCGACCCCCGCCGCCATCATGAGATCGGCGACGTCGGCGGGAAAGACGATGCCTCCGCTTCTTATTCTTTTGCCTGGAGCCCGAAGTATCTTTATTTCGGCGTCCGGGTGAGCGACAACAGCCTGGTGATGGACCGGGGAAAAGACAAGATCTGGCGCGACGACTGCGTGGAACTATTTCTGAACCCGGGCGGGGAAGGCCTGCAATGGAAATCCCTGAATGATTTCCAGATCGGGGTCAGCCCCGGCGACGGCGAGACGGGGTCCGAAGGCCGTTCCTGGGCCTGGTTTCAGGGGCACGACCCGGCCGTGTCCGGCTCTCTCAAATACCGTTTACGACGTTTCCCCGGAGGCTATTCCATCGAGGGCCGGATCGCGTGGAAGTTTCTCAAACTGGCTCCGTCTTCCGGTCTTTCTTTCGGGCTCACCCCCGCGCTCCATGACGCGGACCAAGACGGGACTGACGGGAAATTGACTTGGTATTTCCTTCAGGACGGGCAAACGGGCAGGATCCGCCTCGGCCGGGCGGTCTTGGAATAACTACTTCCAGCGGCGGACGATGGTTTTCACTTCCGCCACCATGTTCTCGATGTTCCTGAGGGTCCTTTCCAGAGTGATGGTGTCTCTTTTCTGTACGGTCCAGCGCATGGCCTTGTTCACGCTTTGAACGAACCGTTCCGGCTGGCGGGTGTGGTTGATGTAATCGATCGCCCGTCTCTTCCAGAGTTTTTTCACCAGGCTCCGCTTTTCCTTGTCCGTGTAGACGATGAAGACGGCGTTGGGGTGCATGAATTCTATTCCCTGATAGACGTCCTCGGCCTTCATGCCGGCGAAATGATAATCGATCACGATCAGGTCGTACTCGCCCTTATGGACCAAATCGGAGAATTGCTTGAGGCTGGTGGCGAATTGGACATCGTAGAACTGCTTGAGCAAACGGCTGGTCTGCTTGAGAAATTTGATATCGGACAGTGCTAAAAGGAGTTTGAAGGCCTTTTCCGTCATGTCGGGTTTCTTCTCGCCCTGTATCGGCAAAAACCGCCATATCTTTAGGGATTTGACTTATGCCGGGGCACCGGGTACCTTTTGACCATATGAAGCGGAAGAAGATCCTTAACTGTGTCGTCCTGAGTTCCCTCGATAACCCCGTTTTGATCTACCGCTGGTTCCGCCGCCGCTATTTTCAGCGCATTTTCAACAAACTCTTCGGAAAATTGGGCACCCAAGAGATCCCTCTGTCGTAACCTCTAGCTGCAAAATAATTTAGATAAAATTTCAGTCGCGCATTTTCCGCCTTCCGCACCGTTCCGC
>JACQVP010000064.1 GCA_016209715.1 Candidatus Omnitrophota bacterium | reverse complement strand
CGCCGGAAGCCCGAAGCGGAGGATGCTGCCGCGGTCGGCGTAGCGCCCGACGAGGGCCCCCTTGAAAAGATTGTTCAACAAATGCACGATGGCCGTCGCGGAGATGGCCAGCGGCAGAGGGAAAAAAATCGCGAACACTGGAAGCAGAAACGTCCCCAGGCCAAAGCCGGAAAAAAAAGTCAGGAAGGAGCAGGCGGCGGCAGCGAGGGCGATGACGAAATATTCCATGTCAATAGCTTGACGCCTCGAGCCGGACCTTTCCCCTGAAGATCCAGTAAATGCTCACCGTGTAGGCGGCGACGAGCGGCATGCCGATCACGGCGATCACCAGCATGATGGCGAGCGTTTTCGGGGAGGAGGCGGAATTGTAAATGGTCAGGCTCCTTTCCGGCGCCGGAAACGAATACACGAGGTTGGGGTACATGTCCACGCCGAAGAGAGCCATCAGCGTGACGATGGCCGCGCACGAGGAAAGGAACGCCCGGAAGTCCCGGCCGCGCTCGATCTCGCGCGGGATGTTGGCGATCGCCAAAAGATTCAGCACGGGGATCACGAAGAGGAGCGGATTGCGCTTCACGGCGTCGGACATATGCGGGACATAAATGAGTGTCGCCATGGTCGTGACCCCGTAGCAAATGATGAAAAAAATCATGGTGTGCTTGATCCATCCCCGCACGCGGTCGTGGAGCGGGCCCTCCGTCTTCATCACCACGTAAATGGCGCCGTGCATCATGAAAAGCGCGAGCACCAGCACGCCCATGAGCAGGCTGTAAGGGTGAAGGAGCGAGGCGAACCCGCCGGAGAATTCCCCGTCGGGGCCGATGGCGATGCCCCCGGCGATGTTGCCGAAGGCGATGCCGATGAGAAGGCTGGCGAGGATGCTGGCCAGGCTGAAACTCACGTCCCAAAAACTGCGCCACCACTTCATCGGCTGCTTGCTCCGGAACTCGATCGCCACGGCGCGGAAGATCAGGGCGAAGAGGAGCAGCATGAAGGCCATGTAGAATCCGGAAAACACGGTGGCGTAGACGTTCGGAAAGGCGGCGAACAGCGCGCCCCCGGCGGTGACGAGCCAGACCTCGTTTCCGTCCCAGACCGGGCCGATGGAATTCAGCATGATGCGCCGGTTTTGCTCGTCCCGGGTCAGGAGATGGAGCGCCCCCACCCCGAGGTCGAAGCCGTCGAGGATCGCGTAACCGGCGAGCAGCGCGCCGACCAATAAGAACCAAACGGTGTTCAAGTCCGGCAACCAGTCCATGGCGAATCCCCTCAACTGTCCCGGTAAGACGCCCGGCGCGGCGCGGCCGCGGCCAATTCCTCTTCCGGGCCTTTCCGGATTTTTTGGTCCAGCAGGAAAATAAAGAGCACGAAGAGCAGAAAATAAACCACCGAAAACATCACGATCGAGGCCGCCACCTCCCCGGAGCCGACGCTCCGAGAGACGCCTTGCTCCGTGCGGAGGATCCCGTAGACGATCCACGGCTGCCGGCCAATCTCCGCCGCCATCCAGCCGAGCTGATTGGCGAACTGCGGTCCCAGCACGGCGATCACGAAGAGCCTGAGCAGCCAGCGCGTTTCGAAGAGCTTCCCGCGCCACCAGAAAAACATGCCCGTCAGGCTGAGGCCGATGAGCGCGATCCCGATCCAGATCATGGCGTGATAGGCCTGGAAGACCCATTGCACGGGCGGCCTTTCGTCGGGAGGGAAGGCCCGGAGGCCTTTCACCGGCTTCGAGAAATCGCCGTGCACGAGGAAACTCAGCAGGTTCGGCCACTCGCCGAAAGACCGGACCTTCTCTTCGCGCTCGTCCACCCAGCCGGCCAAATGCATGGAGGCGGGCGCGGATTCGGGATAGTGCCCCTCGAAGGCGGCGAGCTTGGCGGGTTGATACCGGCTGATCGTGACGGCGCTCTGGTGGCCCGTAAAAAGCTGGAAGAGCGACGCCGCGGTCACGAAGACGAGCGCGATCCGGATGGAGGCCTTGGCGAATTCTTCGTGCTTCCGCTGGAGCAAATAAAAGGCGCTGACGCTCAGGACGAGCCATCCGCCCGCCTGCCAGCAGCCCGAAAGGACATGGCTCAGCCGATCCAGGGAGGAGGGGTTGAAGACCAGCGCCCAGAAATCCGTGATCTCGGCGCGGGCCGCGGCCCCTTCCCCGACGATGCGGAAGCCGGCCGGCGTCTGCATCCAGGAATTCGCCACCACGATCCAGATGGCACTGAACATCGAGCCAAGCGCCACCATGCAGGTGGCGAAGAAATGCATCTTCGGCCCCACGCGGTTCCAGCCGAAGAGAAGGACGGCGAGAAAACCCGATTCGAGGAAGAACGCGAAAATGCCCTCCGCGGCCAGGGCGCTTCCGAAGACGTCGCCCACATAGCGGGAGTAGGCGGCCCAGTTGGTCCCGAACTGAAACTCCATCACGATCCCGGAAGCGACGCCGATCGAGAACGTGAGGCCGAAAATCTTCGTCCAGAAGCGGGCCATTTGGTGATAGACCGGCCGCCGCGTTTTCAGGTAAGCCCCCTCCATGAACACCATGAGCAGGCCCAGGCCGATGCTGAGCGGGGGAAAAATATAATGGAAGGCGATGGTCAGCGCGAATTGGATGCGGGAGAGGAGAACGAGCGACACGGTCAGGGCCTCCCGCTTCCGGCCGCCTTGCGGCGTTCGATCCGCCGGGCGAAAAAAAGAGAGCCTTCAAAAAGGAGGATCAGGGGAACCGCCAGCAACAGCTGGGATAAGATGTCCGTCGAGGGGGTGAGCATGGCCGAGGCCACGAAAATGACCACCACGGCCAGCCGGCGCTGCCGCGCCAGCGTCGAAGCCTCGAGGATTCCAAGCTGCACCAAAAGCAGCAGAAACACCGGGAAGACGAACGCCGCGCCGAAGGAGATGAGCAGGGCCGTCAAAAAAGAGATGTATTCGCGGATCGAGATCAGCGGGCGCAGGTCCGGCGTCTGGAAGCCCAGGAAAAATTTGAGCGCGAACGGCGCCACCAGGAAATAAGCGAAAACGATCCCCGCCGCGAAACACAACGCCGTCCAGCAGGCGGAGAGAAGCACCAGCTTTTTTTCGCGTTCGTACAGTCCGGGGGCCACGAACAGCCAGATTTGGGCGAAGATGACCGGAGAGCTCAGCACCACCCCGGCGAACAACGACACCTTGAGCTTCACCAGGAAGGCCTCGTAAGGAGAAAGAAAGTAGAGTTTTTCTTCGAACACCCGGATGGGGCGCGTCAGGGCGTGAAAAATCGGGTCGGAAAAGAAAAACGCCACGAGGCTCGCCGCGGCCAGGGCCGCCAGGATCACGAACAGACGCCGCCGGAGTTCTTCCAGATGCGCGGTCCACTCAAACTCTTCAAAGTCCCTGTTCATGCGTTTCTTTTTCCGCAATCCGCCCGGTGCGGGAAGGCCGTGGTTCCGCGCGCGATCTCATCGAACATGCGGTTCGCCCGGGCGCGCGTCTCGGCCAGCCTTTCCTGCGAAAGATTATATTCGATCGTGCGGCCGAGAGAAGCAAAATATAGCGCCCCTTTCCCCGGCGCGAGGCCCGAGGCCATCCATACGGCCGCGGCGTAGAGGAGGACCTGGAGTTCGTAGCCGGCGGCCTTGCGCCGGAGCTCGTCCTCGTCCTTGACCCGGCTGGTCTTGTAATCCAGGATGACGATTTCCGACGGCGTCCGCAGGACCAGGTCGATCTGTCCGCTCAACTCTCCGCGCTCGAAGCGCGCGAGAAACGGCACTTCGCGGTAGACCTTGGTTTCCGGACTCCGGAGGCGCCCGGCCCAAGGGCTCCGCAGGAACCCCCGCAGGGACTGCTCGAGCTCGGCCAGATCGGAGGGCCGCAGGGCCTTTGCCAACGGGGCCAGCCCGCGCGCGATTTCGGCCTCTTCGGGTGCGGAGAAATCGAAATTTTCGAGCAGGCGGTGGAACAAGGTCCCGAACTCTCTCGGCTCGAGCCCGCTCTCTTCCTCGCGCTTCTCCGTCTCTTTCTCGTCGTAGGAATCGTCCGGGGCGCGCATCCGGTAGATGTCGTGATAACAGCCGGGACAGCGGTCGTAGACCAGGAGCGCGGACACGGAGGCGTCGCGCGTTTCGAAATATTCTTTTTTGACGCCGGTCACGGCCGCCTCGATCTGCCGGCGTGCCGCGGCCTCGGGCGCGGATTCCTCGAGGGCTCCGCCGTCGGCCAGCGCCGGGCGAAAGGGCTCGCTCTCGGCCGGAAGCAAGGGGCTCGCGCGCTTGGCCGGCGCCGCGGGAGTTCCCGCGAGCACGCGGACCGCTTGCCCGCCGAAATCGATCACGCCGTCCTTCACCGGCGCGTCCCGGAAGGCCGCGCGAAGCCATTCCATCCAGGTGGGCAGTTCCCGGAAAGGCCCTTCTTCGGCGTCTTTCTCCTTGCTCGCGCCCGAAAGGATCAAATGCTCTTCGGCCCGGGTCACGGCCACGTAGAACAAGCGCTTCGATTCCTCGGCGTCTTTGCGCCGGTCTTCTTCCTTGTTCGCCGTGAAGACGTATCCGTCGCGCCAGGTCCGGGCGCCCGGGGCCTTCGTCCGGAATCCCAGCCCGAAAGATTCGGTGAAATTGAAATCCAGGCTGTCGTTCGCTCCGGATCCGCCGCCGAGATCGGCCACCGCGACGACCGGAAACTCGAGGCCCTTGGCCTTGTGCACGGTGAGGAGTTTCACGGAATCGCTCTTCTCGAGCTCCACCTGGGCCTCCGATTCCCGCGTTTCTTCCACGGAGATGTCCCGGACATAGCGGATGAAATCCGCCAGGCCGAAGGCCTCCTGCCCTTCAAACCCGCGGGCGATGTCGACGAGCTTCCGCACGTTGGCCCAGCGCTGCCGCCCGTCCGGACGGCCGAGCAGGACGGCCCCGTAATGCGTGCCCCGGACCGCGCGGTTCAAGAGCTCGGAGACCGGAAGTTCCTCGCGGCATTGCCGCAGGCGGGACCAAAGTTCCCGGAAGGCGGCGAGTTTCTCCCGGTCCTCCTCCGGCAACTTGGCGACGAGGGCCTCATTTTCGAGGCCCCGCGCCAGGGGGACGCTCTCGTCCTCGTCCTTCACGCGCGAGAGCCAGTAAAGCGCGTCCTCGCTCAGCCCGGCCAGGGGAGAACGCAGCACCGCCGCCAGGGGAATGTCCCGCTCGGGATCTTCCAGGATTTCGAGAAAATGGATGCAGTCCGCCACCTCCTGGCGTTCGTAAAAGCCGCGCCCGCGCACCACGAAATAGGGGATGCCCAGTTCGCGCAATTCCCGCTCGTAAATCGCGGAGTTCGTCATGGCGCGGAAGAGGATCGCGACATCGCCGTAAACGGCGGGCCGGACCGAGCCGTCCCGCGCGGTCACCGTCAACGAAGCGCTCTCGACGAGTTCCCGGATCCGGGCGGCGAGCCGGCGGGCCTCGCGGACGCGCGCCTGTTCGAGGGTCTCCTTTTCCCCGCCGCCGGACTGCTTTTCGCAAAGGAACTCGACGGAAGGAATTTTTTTGGCGGCAAACCGCCGCCGCGCCTCGAGCGGGGCGAACGGGAACGCATCCTCCTTCCAGAGTTTTTCGAACAAGGCGTTCACGAAACCGAGGATCTCGGGCCGGGAGCGGAAATTATCGTTCAGCGGGACCGAAAGCCCGCCGCCTTGGGCAAAGGCCTTTTCCTTTTCCAGGAAGACCTCGAGGTCGGCGTTCCGGAAACGGTAAATCGATTGCTTGGCGTCGCCGACGATGAAAAGATTGCCGCCGGAGGAAAGCAGCTCGAGCCATTCCGCCTGAAGCCGGCTCGTGTCCTGGAACTCGTCGATCAGGACGGCGAGGAACCTCTCTCGCAGGCGGCCGAGCAAGGCCTCCCGGACGGGGTCCCCGGGCCGCGCGAGTTCATAGGCCTTGATCAGGAGATCGTCGAAATCCAGAAGGGCCCCGCGGTGTTTCCTCGCCGCGAATCCCGCCGAAAACTGCCGGAAAAGGTCCAGAAACGCGTCCCGGTATTTCCGGCCGAGCCCCTCGGTTTCGAGCGCGGCCGCGAGCTCGAATTGCTGTTTGATCTCGCCGACGAGAGCGCTTCCCTCTCCCTGCCGTTTCAGTCCTCGGGCGATCTCGGCGAGCCCGTCCAGGCCGGCCCCCGTCAGCGGCCGCGCCGCCGCGCGAATCGCGGCGCCGAGATCGGCCGCCAAACGGAGATTGTTTTCATACGTCTTGGAAGATTTCGCCCCGCCCGCCGGCCGCAGGAAAAGATCGATCCGGTCCGCCAGCGCCTGCCAGGCGTCCGCGGCCTGGCGGGAAAAATCGGCGGCCGGCAATTCCTGCGAAGGCCGGGAGCGGACTTTCCCGTAAATCGCGCGCACCGCCTTCCGCACCCGTTCTTCACCGTACAGACCGAGCAGGGCGAAGATTTCCGGGCGGCCCGCATGCGCCTCGATCACCTCGTCCAGCACCGCGTCCATGAGGATGCCCGCCGCGCCGGGCTCGAGCACGGTGAAATCCGGGTCACAACCGGCCTCGATCGGGTTTTCGCGCAGCAGGCGGGCGGCGAAACTGTGGATGGTGCCGATGCAGGCGTTCTCGAGCGCACGGCGCTCTTCGTGAAGGCCGCGCCGCGTGAATTCGCCGACGAGCTTCTCCTTCATGTGATTGGCGGCCTTTTCGGTGTAGGTGATGGCCACGATCCGGTCCGGACGGATCCCTTTGGCGGCGGAGAGATTCAGGAAGCGCTCCACCAGCACTGTCGTCTTCCCCGATCCGGCCCCGGCCGCCACGCACAAATTCCGGTCCAGCGTGGTCACGGCCCGCGCTTGGCCGGCCGTCAGGCCCGCTGCTTTTTTTTGGTCCATATCTTCTCTTCTTCCGAATAGATGCGCTTCCATTTTTCGAACCGGCACAAATGGCCGTAGGCGCAATGGTCGCAGCCCTTGGAGCGGATGGAAATGTCGCCCCGGCGGAGGCGGGCCACGTAAGCCGGGATGGTCTGGCGGATCTTTTCGAGCAGGGTGTCGAACTCTTCCCCGCTCATGGCCCCCTGATAGCGCTCGCGGTACGCGCCTACCCGCTCCATCAATTCCCGGTGATAGATCCCGCCCCTCCGGGACGGATCGAGAAGCGGGTAAAGCTCGGCCGCCGCCGGCTTCGCGCCCAGGAGTTTTTCGGCCGCGAGGAGATAAATCGGCAATTGCAGCGCCACCCCCTTTTCCAGCCCTTCCAGGAGCCGGTCGGTCTTGCCCGCGCCGCGCTTGTAGTCCACCACCACGGCCAGCCCCGTCGCGGCGTCCCAATCGATGCGGTCGATCTTGCCCTGCAGAGCGACCGGTTCCTCGCCGCCGAGTTCCAGGGCGGGAAGGCCGTCCCCGCCCATCCCGAACGCCTGTTCGAAATAACGCGGGTGCGTGGCGCGGGCCGATTCGGTCTCGTGCTCCGCCTCCACGAAATTCTCGAGCATCTCGGCGAGCCGCGCCCGCTCCAGGTCTTGCCGGTATTTCTTGGCGCCCCCAAACCGGAATTCCGGCCGCGCGAGGACTTCTTCCAGTTTTGCCAGCAGCCGTTTCTTGGCGGCCTCCGGGTCCGTCAAGAGGACCCAGCGCTCTTTTCCCTCGCCGGCGGTCTCGACATAAAATTCCTCCAGCACCTTATGCACGATGCTCCCGAGCACGGTCACGTCCATCGAATCGCGCTCTTCCTGGAGCTTGAGGGTCTTGGCGGCAAAATATTTGAACGGGCAGGTCGCGAACAGTTCGAGGCGCGACGGACTGAAAGGCCCGGCGAGCCCGCGGAAGCGCGCGAGGATTTCCGGGTCGCGGAATCCGGCCTCTTCCGGCTCTTTTCTCGCGGCCTCGAGGATCTTCCGGTAATCGCGTTTGCCTGCGCAGGCGTTGAACAGGGCCTTCAAATAAATCCCGCTCGGCGGGTCCGGGACGGGGGCGAACAGGTTCAGATTGAGGATTTGGTACAAGTCGTCCGGCCGGGCGATCTCCGCGGGCCCGGGCACGACGTCGCCCACTTTTTTGGCGCGAACCGCCAGGCTCTCCGGAGAGAAACATTTTTTGACCTCTTCCACGTAGAAGGACGCGAGCGTTTCTTTGGCCTCGAGATCGAACCGCGGATACGTGAGGTAGAGTTTTTCCCGGGCCCGGCTCACGGCCATGTAGAAAAAGTAACGTTCCCCGCCCGCGCGCCCGAGCCGTTCTTCGAAACACGGCTGGCGCCCGTTCAGGCCGCGCCTTTCGGAGTCCTTCAGGACGGGGTCCTCGATGGCCCTTTGCGGGAAGGATTTTTCGAGCAGGCCCGCGACGAAAACCACGCGGTATTCTTTTTGCAAGGCAAACGCGATGTCGTAGACCTGGACGCGGTTTTTGTCGGGCGACGGCAGCGAATAAAGGGTCAAGTCGATGGCTTCGCGCAAACGGCGGAAGGCCGCGATGAAATCAAACGCCTCGCCGCCGCTGAAGAGCGGCTGGCGGCCGATCTCCTCGAGCAGCCCGAGGAGCGTGCGGTAGGCCTGATGATCCTCCCGCGCGGCCTCGTCCGTTTCGGCGCGGCGGCGATGAAAGCCGTGGTCTTCCAGGAAATTCCGAAGGGCTTGCATGACGCCTTCCGAATCCTTTTGCGCCGCGAATTTCTCCCGCCAGGCCAGCAACTTTTCCAGGAGATCTTTTTCCCGCCCGCCGAGACCGGCGGCGAGGCCGGCCAGCCCCTCGTGGCCTTCCAGCCATCCCGTTTCGAAGGACACGGCGGCGATCTTGCGGGCGGCGTCTTCCGGGCAATTCCAATAATGGGACGAGACGAGCGGCAGGAGGTCCTCGCGTTTCCAGCCCTCCGAGGCGAGCCTCAGCCAGCGGTCGAAGGCGCGGACGAGCGGGTTTGCCTTGAGCTTTTTTCGTTCGTGGACCTCCACCGGTATTTCGAGGTCGGCGAAGACCGATTGGATGAGGCCTTCGTAGGGCCCGATCCGCCGGAAGACGAGGCAAAAATCGCTGTAATGGTATCCGGTCTCGCGGTAAAGGCGCTTGATTTCGCGCGCGATCATTTCGATCTCGCCGCTCGCGGCGGCGGCCTCGAAAACAGTCACTGCCCCGGCAGGCCCGGCATAGACCTCCGGATCTTCGACGAACAGATTTTTTTCGAGCGCGGCCAGGGCGGGCTCGAGCGCCCGGCGGTTGGAGGTTTCCGCGCCCGCAAGCTCCGTGAAGCCGGCCTCGAGCAGTTCCCGCCGGGTGGCCTCGGGAAATTCGAAAAGGGCTTTCCGCGCGGCGTCGCGGGTGAGGGTGATGAGCGTGTGCGCCGCGATCCGGGTGACGGTCTTCACGAATTCGAGCTGCGCGCGCGTGAAATGGTAAAACCCGTCCAGGATCACCAGGTCGAGCACGGGCACCGCGCGGGCCGGGACGGCCTGGACGAACCTGCGGATCAGGTCTCCGGAATCGTCGAGCCCCGCGGCCTCGAGTTTCTCCTCGTAAGCCCGGAATATCCGGGCCAGATCGGCGAACTTGTTTGCGCTCGCCCCGCCTCCCTTCCAGGCCTTGACCCGGGCCTCAAAATCACGGGCCGAGAGAAACGCGGCCTTGGCCTCCCGCAAAAAATCGCCCAGGAGCGCCACCAGGCCGGGGGAAAAATCGGGGCGGAAATATTTCCAGCCGCCTTCGGCGAGGATTTCGTCCAGGAAAAAATGCCGGAGCATGTCTCCCGGGGTGCGCTCGGCGCCGAGGCCGGCGAAACGCTGGATGAATTGATTGATGGTCAGGACCGAGGGCGCGAGCATCCCCTCGAGACGGGCGCCGCCGCCGTCGGAACGCAACAAGAGGTCGTTGATGCGGGCGGCGTGTTCCTGGTTGGGAAGGATGAAGAAACTTTTTTGCGAGAACGGGTCGGGCCGCTCCAGGATGGAGCGCCGAAACAGGTCAATGCAGGCGCGGGTCTTGCCCGTGCCGGCCGGCGCGGAAAAAAGTTCGCGCCGCATCAGGCCTGGGCGAAGACCTCCCGGGCCACGATGCCGACCACGCCGAGGGCCACGGAGTTCTCTCCGAAGGCGGAAGGGATGATCTTGACCTGGGCAGCGACTTCTTCCACGGCCCATTCCTTCACCGTGTTCTTGATCGCGTCGAGAAGGATCGCGCCGCAGTCCTCGATCCCGCCCCCGATGACGACGATTTCCGGATTGAGCAGGTTGAGGAGGAACGCCATCTTGAGCCCGAGGTTTTTACCGCAATCCTCGATCACGCGGATGGCGAGCGCGTCCTTTTCCTTGGCCGCCTTGATGATCTCTTTGATCGTGACTTTCTCGAGCTTGCCGCCGACGATGTCGCGGATGACCGACGGCTCGCCCTGGGCGAGGAGGTCCCGGGCGAGTTTTGACATCCCCAGGTCCATTTCCCAGCGCCCGAGGTGCAGGGCGTTCGCCTGGAGCATGCCGTCGCCCGCTTTGGCGTTGTAAATTCCCATCTCGCCGGCCGCGCCGGTGGCGCCGCGGAAAATTTCGCCGTCGATCAGGATGCCGCAGCCGACGCCGGAAAAAAGGTACAGCATGTGGCGGACGTCCCGGTCGAGGCCGAGCCATTTTTCGCCGAGCACGGCGGCATTGGCGTCGTTTTCGACGAAGGTCGGAATGTTGAAGCGCTTCTCGAACGCGTCCTTGATGGAAACGCAGATGGAAACGTCCTTGCTCCCGAGCGCGCCCGGCCAGCGGATGGTCCTTCCCCGCTCGTCAATGATGCCGGGAATGCCGACGCCGAGCCCCACGATCTTTTCTTTTTCCACGCCCGAGTGGGAAATGATCTCGCTCACCATGTCGGCGAGCTGCGCGATCACTTCCTCGTTGTTGATCGGCGGGCGTTCCTTTTTCGATTCATAGATCACGTTGGTTTCGAGGTCCACCAGCACGCCGACCATGCTCAGCATGTTGAGTCCCACGCCGATGATGTATCCCGCCTTGGGATTGAGCTCGACCAGCACGGGCTTCCTGCCGCCCGTCGATTCGTCGAGCTCCCCTTCGATCACCAGCCCCTTCTTGATGTAGTGATTGACGTAGTTGGAAACGGTCACGATGTTGAATTCCGTGATCTTGGAGATGTCAGTCCGGGAGATCGGGCCGTTTTTACGGATGACTTCCAGAATAGCCAGGTTCTTGCGCTCCTTGTCCGTGAGGACCCGGTCACGCAACATTTGTCTGATTGTGATAGGCATATGTCACCTTCGCTTGAGGCTGATAAATCGGGTTGAAGCGGTTATTATTACGTTTTCAAAAGGGGCAATCTGACAGAAGGATGATAAAACTAAACAGACTTGGTGTAAAGTATTTATTTATCATTTCTTAAAGGCTTATATTACCACCCTCTTGTGGGGGTATTTTACGCCCAATTAAAGGCGGGGAATGCGGGGCCCCCGCCCAATAAAAAACCCCACCCCGGAATGTCCGGGGTGGGGTCTGAAATCGCGGTCAAACCAGGTTATTCGCGGACGAAAGCGACCTGATCGAGGAAAATCGATCCCGTCTTGGGATTGGAGTTGATGTCGTCGAACACAAACACCAGCTCGTTGAGGGATTTCCAGTCCTCAATCCGGCGAAACTTGTTCAAGGGAATCGAGATCTTCTGCCACTTGTCCGAAACACCGCTCACGATGTAGGCAGAAGGCTTGTTCGTCTTGTCTTTGAGCTCGATCTTGACCCGCTTGGTGAAACCGGCCTCGCCGTCACCGCGGATAAAGAAAGCCAAAGCATTATAAGGAGTCGCGTCCGCCCCGTTCACCTTCATCCAAAAACCGTTGTAGGCCGGGTTCGGAGAATCCACGTCATAATCCAAACGCAGGGAATAGCCGGCCTTGTCGCCCAAGGCATCGTCCTCCGCGAAAGACATTTGGCAGCCCTGGGTCTCGTCGTTAGGATCCTTGTCCCAAGCTCCGAAATCACCCCCCAGATTGTTCGGCTTATCTCCCGTGTCAAAATCCGCCAGTACGAGCTCCTTGCCGGCGTTAGCGGCAAAAAGCGGAGTTCCCATTGAAAAAACCATTGCTAAAAAAATCACCCACACGAGCCATTTGTTGCCATGCATTGTTTCTTTCTCCTTTCTCAAACTGCTGAAAACAATTTCTCCTATCCTGCCTGTCCGGAAGAAAATAGATCAGTTCTTGAAGAACTTCTCTTCCCCTAATAAGGAATTGATTTTCCCGGATTCAGGGAGTCTGTGAAACAGCTGCCTTATCATACCATTTTTCAGATAATTCGTAACTGCAATAAATATCATAGCCTGGTCCAGCGCCAGGTACTGCCGGGTGACCTTCGGTCCCCGCAGGTAAACCGCGTCATAGAAGCCGTAGGGCCCGTAAATGTCGTAAAACGTAAGGAGGCGCCTAATGTTCGTAAGTACTGATTCTGTTATCAGTTCCAGCGCCAGGAATGAGGCGTGCGGAGACACGATGGCCTTGTCCGCATACCCTTTGACGGCAATTTCCCGGATACCCAATTCGAGAAAATTGCCCCGGGCCCCCCGGTCCACCATGCAGGGAGAGATGCCCCAAACGGGGTAACGCTTTTTTAAAAGTGCATAGTCTCGGTGGATCTCGGCGGCCTTCCGGCCATTCAAGCCCAACCCTTCAGGGGCCAGCCGGAACTCGTCAATCAAGAGCGTCGGCATTAAAAATTCGAAAAGTGAGCCGCCCCAGCTCGGAACGATTTTCTTTTTTCCGTAACGGTAATACCCGCCGAAAAAATTAATGTCCCGCATGGTTTTGACGCGCCCCTGCGGCAGCTGGTTTTGCCAGCGCTCGGAGCGCGGGGGCGTGCGCTGCAACAGATACCAATGCTCCGGCTCCACGTCGCCCTTGGCGATCGCCACGACGCTCGCGATGCGCGCCTCGGAGACGAGCAGCCCGTAATGACTGCTGGTGTATTTTTTGGCCGCATCATCGTATCCCAGGTTGAATTTTCCGATGCCGAAATCATAGAGTTCTCCGAAATCCATTTCTTTGAGGATGCCGTCCACGCGGGGCCCCAGCGTTTCGGGAAAATAGGCTTTGGCCACCATGAGGCAGGCGGCGAACCAGCCGTTGTCGACGGACGAAACAAAGAAGGACGTGGGGTGAAGATTGGTCGTGCTGTAATAATTGTAGAGGAAGCCTTTCCATTTCGGAAGCTTGCGGACGGTGTCCAGGGAACGCGAAATGCGCTTGGCCGCCTCCGGCTTGGAAATGTAACGCATCTCGGCCGCGGCGATACAGGCGACGTAATAAAGGCCGATGTCCGTGGGCGAGGTATAGTCCCCGATCTCCATCCTCCAGCTCAGTTTCACGCGGTCGAGCGGCAGGCGGTGCCGGCGGTCGATCATGTTTTCGAAATAGGCCCAGGTGTCGCGGGAGATGCGGTGGAGGAGCGCGCGGTCGTCGAGCGCGAGCAGTTCCCGGCGGTCCACGGCCATTTCTTTCGGGAACCCGCGGAGATTGTCTTTGAGTGACTCGAAGAACACTTGTTCCGGCCCGAAAAAACCGATGTGATCGACGAAAAAGGCGCCTTCGTCGCCATTTTCCGACTCGATCAGGATCTCCAGCTTTTCCACCCGGTTGAAGTTCACGCCCGCCATTTCCCGAAAAGGGACATAGACCTCCTGCCAGTTCTTGGAGGCCTCGTTCAGGCGCCCGCTCAGGTCGATTTCCTTCGGAAGGCTTTTGTCGCTGAGGAGGCGGAGACGGATCTTGGCGTTTTGCTGCGCCGAGTAAGACAGCCAGAAGGTGAGGGCCTCGCCGCGGCTGATGTCCAGGCCGTTCAAATCGGTCGACACCGCGGCCTGCCCGTCAGCCACCAAACGGTATTTCACCGCCAGGGCAAACCCGTAATTCATGGCCGCCTCTTCCTCGGCGTAGTCCAGCAGCACCGACGAGCGCTCGCTGGCCCGGGAGGTCCAGCCCCCGCCGATTTGATTCTTAAAATCCCTCGAGGCGAAATTGTCGACCATTTTGAAACGGCTGGCCCGGACCGAAGTGTCCCGTTCGTAGGTGGAAGAGAGGTAGGGGGTGACGGTTTCGGCGGCGCCCCAGAAGGCGCAGCCATGCCACGGCACCGCCGCGGCGAGGAGCGCCCCGGCAAGCAAGGGCCGCAGAAATTTTTTCGGAAATTTCATCCCATCACAACGGAAACGCGATGGACCTTGCCGTCCGAATGCGGGCGGATGACTTGGCCGGTGATTTTTTTGCCGTCTACCCAAAGGCCCTTGACGCCGCGCGAAACGTGCTTCGGGTTCTTGACCTCGATCCGGTAAGTCGCTCCCCGGAACACGCGCGTAGCCCCGAATGATGGCCAGGCCTTGGGAATGACCGGGTCGATGCGCAGGCCTTCATACGTCGCCTGGATCCCCAGGATGCCTTCCCAGGCCACGCGGAAGAGCCACGCCGCCGAGCCCGTGTACCAAGTCCACGCGCCCCGGCCGAAGTATGGCGAGTCCGGGCCGTCGGAATTCCCGGGCGTCACGTACGGTTCGCCGTAAAAGTTTTCCGGGTCCAGTCCCCGCAGGATGGGGCACAGGCGGCGGTACGTTTCGTAGGCCTTCTCCCCGTTTCCGATCAGGCACTGGGCCCAAATGCCCCAGGTCGCGGCGTGCGTGTAGACGCCGCCATTTTCGCGCACGCCCGGAGCGTAACGGGTGATGTAGCCGATGTGCGGGTCGGTGACGGAATAAGCCGGGGTGAGTAAGAGCGGCCCGAACTCGCGGTACAAATATTTTTCCGCCGATTTCATCGCGATCTTGGCGCGTTCGGGCGTCGCGGTTCCCGCAATCACCGCCCAAGTCTGCGCAATCAAGTCGATTTTTCCTTCGCGGCAGTGCTTGCTGCCCATGAGCTCGCCGTCGTCTTTCGTCGCCCGGACATACCACTCGCCGTCCCAGGCGTGCTTGTTGATAGCGGCCTTCAGCGCCTGCGCCCGCTTCTTATAATAAGCGGCGCGTTTCTTCTCCCCCTGCTTCGCCACGTAAGGGCTGAAACGCTGCAAGATGTCGTAGAGAAAGTGCCCCAGCCAAACCGACTCGCCCTTCCAATTCAAGCCCACGTGGGAAAAGCCGTCGTTCCAATCGCCCTCGCCGATCAGCGGCAGCCCGCGCTTGGACCAGCGGGACAGCACTTTGTCGATGGCGCGGATGCAATGGTCGTAAAGCGTCCCGCGCTCGGTCTTGCCGTTTTTGCCGGGAACAAAGTTCGCCTCGGTGTCCAGGATGGATTCGTCGGCCGTTTCGTTGAGATAGCTCAACGTGAGATAGACCAGCCAGAGAAGGTCGTCGGTCATTTCGGTGTGCGCGCCGATCCCGGTCCCCGGATGCCACCAATGGTAAACCGTGCCGTCCGGAAATTGCTGCTCGGCATGCAGCAGGATCTGCTTTTTCGTGAGCGCGGGGTCGATCGGCAGGTAGATATGGCTGTCCTGCAGCTGGTCGCGGAACCCGATGCCGCCGCTGGATTGATAGTAAGCGCACTTCGCCCAGAGCCGGCCGGCAATGGCCTGGTATTTCAGCCAAATATTGGTCATGAAGTTCAGGGCCTCATCGGGCGTCTCCACCGTGGAGTTGTCGACGAACCGGCTCCACCGCGCGCGCACGCGGACCAATTCGCGGTCTGCGGCATCGACGGTGGAATATTTCCGGATGAGCTCCACGCTCTGGGCGCGGTTTTTGGTCGCCCCCAGCGTGAAGATCACCGTTTTCGATTGGCCCGGCGCGAGCTCGAACGCGATCTGAAGCGCCGCCACCGCGTCGCCCCACTTGCCGTCCGAATTCAGGAGCCGGCCTTCTTTCAAGGCGCGGGGCTTGAGGATGTCGCCGTAACGTCCGAAAAAGGCCTCTTTGTCCCCTTCATAAGCGGCCGGCGCGACATTGACCGCGTGAAACGCCTCGAGCGGCGCCTCGGCGAGACCGGTCGAAATGAATTTCGGCACGAGCGCGGGGCGTTTCCGGCCGTACAGGGCGCGATTGGCGCGGTCGATTTCCGTCTCGATGAACGTTTTGTGGAACTCGCGGTGCGTGTCGGCCGCGTTGCCGAGGCACCATTCGAAATAGCTGAAGAGGCTCAGATTTTTTTTGACCGCGGCCGTGTTCTTGAGCGTGACTTTCCAGATTTCGACCGGGTCGTCGTGGGCCACGAAGATCGTTTTTTCCATCTCGACGCCCGCGTAACTGGCGCGGAAAATCGAATAGCCCAGCCCGTATCGCACCTCGAACGAATCGAATTCCGTGCGCAGGGGCTTCCAGGTCAGGGACCAATAATTCCCGGTCGCGTTGTCCCTCACGTAAAGATATTTCCCCCACTCGTCCTTGATGAGGTCCTGCTCCCAGCGGGTGATGCGCGAGAGATTCGAATTCTCGCGCCAGGAAAATCCGGAGCCCGTCTGCGAAACGATCGCGCCGTAATCGCCGTTCGACATGACGTTCACCCACGGCCGCGGGGTGTCGGGACGGGTGATGATGTATTCCCGGCCGTCAGGCGAAAAATAACCGTAGGGATTCTTGAATTTTCCGTTGCGCGCCGTTCCCGGGCACTCGGCTTGAACCGTCGTCTTCATGTCTGGGCTGCCTCCTCGCACTGCAGAATGGATTTTCAATCCGATGATTTCAAAAATTCGTTCACCTGAGGGACCATCTTTTGCGCCGCTTCTTCGGCGGTCTCTTTCCCGTTGAACAGGAGTTCCAATTCGGGAGAAATGATCTTGGCCTCGATCTCCCGCCACTTGGCGTGGAACGGGTCGTAGACCACGTCCTCGACCGCCCGGTTGAGCATTTTTTTGTTGGCGGGAGGGTCCGTGTTTTGGGCGAAGGCGGGGCCTTCGGCGACCGCCCGGCGCGCCGGCTGGGCCAGTCCGCGGCGGGCGAGCTCGGCCTGCCCGTCCGGGCCCGTGAGCGCCTTGACGACCTCCCAGGCCTCCTGCTTGTGCCGCGAGGATTTCAGGATCGCATAACCGGTGCCGCCCGTTCCCACGCGGCGGACGCCCGAGGGGCCGGCCGGAAAACTCGCCACGTCCCATTTGAAATTGTAATTGCGCAGCGTCGGCGTCTCCCAGATCCCGGAAAGAAACATGGCCAGCCGCCCGCTGGAAAACATGATATCGATCCCCATGCCGAGGTTGGCGAGCGCGACCGGCGCGGGCATGACGCGGTGCTTGTTGATCAAGTCGGAGTAAAACTGAAGCCCCATCTTGGAAGCTTCGGTGCCGAGACGGCATTCCGTGGGATTCTCGACGTTGTCCACGAGGGCGCCGCCGGCGCTGTAAAGAAAATTCTGCCACGCCCAGCCGTAAAATCCGTACTGCGTCACGCGGCCCATCTCGTCGGTGCGCGTCAGCCGCTTGGCCTTGTCCAGCAACTCGTCCCAGGTCCAATCGTCCGTGGGATACGGGACGCCCTCCTTGTCGAAGAGGTCCTTGTTGTAAAAAACGCAGGCAAACGGCGCGGTGTCGCGCGGGATCGCGAGGAGCCTGCCTCCCACCGTGAAACGGCGCACCACGGCCGGATAAAAATCATCGAGAGAAAATTCGGTGTCCCGCGAAACGTATGGCCCCAGGTCTTCCAGCACATGCTTCGACGCAAAACTCACGAACATGTTGACTTCGGTGGCGACGATGTCGGGCGCCGCGCCGCCGGCGATGCGCGTCAGGATCTTGCTCGTGTAGCCGGAGAACGGGGTGTGCTCGAAACGCACCTGGATGTTGGAATGCGATTCCTGCCAGGTCTTGATGGAATCGGTGATGATGTTGATTTCTTCCGGAGCGCCCCAAAACGCGACGCTGATCACGACGGGGGCGGGCTTCTTAGGATCTTCGGGCTTTCCGGAGCACCCTGCGGCCGCGAAAACGAAAAGCAAAAAAAGGCCGCGGAGCTGGTTGGTCATGCCTCAGGCCCAAATCCGCTGCGTGCCGACGGCCTGAACGTTTTTGGTGGGATAAAGATCGAAAATAATATCGTCGGGAGCAAACCAAAGTTTGATTTCCCGCTCCGCCTCCGCCACGCTTTCGGAGGCGTGGATCACGTTTTCGTACACGCCGTACGTGGTGATGCGGCCGTAGGCGCCGCGGATGGAAACGGGATCGGCCTGCTCCGGATTGGTGGCCCCGGCGATCGTGCGCACCAAACGGATCGCGTCTTCCCCGACATAGACCAGGGTCATCACTTTTTTGCGGTCGTGGAATTCGCCCATGATGTAGCGGATGAGTTCGTCGAAGAAAGGTTTTTCGCGGAGCGCCCGATAATGCTCTTCGGCCAGCTCGCGGGTAACGCGGACGATTTTCGCCGCCGCGATCTCAAGGCGGGTCTCCGAGAGCCGGCTGAGCACGTTTCCGGTCAGGCTTTTGGATAGTCCGTCGGGCTTAATGATTACGAGCGTCTGTTCTCGGGCCATCTTTTCCCTAAATGATATGAAGTTTCAAAACTTCTGCCAAGGGGATGCCGATTATAACACAAACCCTTGCAATGTCAACGGAAGCGAGCGGGCGTATCCGCCTTGCGGAAATCAGCTTGGCTGTACTTGCAGGACTTCCAGGATGCGGTCCAAATCGTCCAGAGAAAAATACCGGATTTCGATCCGCCCCTGATTCTTTTTGTTGTTAAAAACCCGTACTTTTGTGCCGAGGCGCATTTGCAGTTTGTTCTCCAGGTCCGCCACGAAGGAGTTTTGCAGGCGAGCGCGCTTGGCGCGGCGTTTTCCCGTGAGCATTTGCTGCACGATTTCCTCGGCCTGCCGCACCGAAAGATTTTCTTTCACGATGCGCTGCGCGAGCACCCGCTGGTGTTCGGGAATGAGGAGAGACACCAAGGCCCGGGCGTGACCGGCAGTGATCACCTGATTCACAACCAGCTCTTGGACTTCTTTGGGAAGCTTCAAGAGGCGCAGGGTGTTGGCCACGCTAGCGCGGTTCTTCCCCACCCGCTTCGCCACTTCCTCCTGGGTGAGGTTGCGGCTCTCCATCAATTTGAGGTAAGCCTCCGCCTCTTCCAGGGCATTTAGGTCCTCGCGCTGGATATTTTCCACCAGGGCGAGCTCCAAGAGCTTTTCGTCGGCCACCTCCTTGATCACCGCGGGAATTTTTTCCAGCCCGGCCAGCGCGGCGGCGCGAACGCGCCTTTCTCCGCAAATCAATTCATATTCCGAATTCCTTCGCGTGACAATAACGGGCTCGAGGACTCCCTGCTCGCGAATGGACTCCGCCAACTCCGCCAAAGCTTCCTCTCGCATCACCAGGCGCGGCTGGTCCCGGTTAGGAACAATGTCTTTAATAGGAATCTCCATTAAGCCTGCTCTCGCCTTGACAGGCTCCAAAACTGGAATCCCAGTCGGCCTGGCAACCTCTGAAGCTTCCTTTCTAATAGCATAACTATCCGTAATTAAGGCGTTTAGACCTCTGCCGAGCACTTTTCTTTTGGCTTCTCCATCCATGATTTGGATTCCCCCTTCTATTATTAAGAGATCTGAGCTTCACCTGCGGCTTGATTCACAGGCGCTTCCTCAACCTTCGTTTCCGCCGCTTCTTTTTTTATAAACTCCGCTCCCAATAGAACATAGGATTGCGATCCTCGATTAGAGGAGTCATAAATAAGCGCCGGCTTGCCGAAACTTGGCGCTTCGCTGAGCTTCACGGATCGTGGAATAATCGTTTCGTAAACCTTGTCTGAAAAATGACTTCGGACCTCCTTGATCACCTCTCCCGTAAGATTCGTGCGAAAATCAGCCATTGTCAGGATCACCCCGCCAATCTCTAAGTTGTTATTTAATCTATCTTTAACCAATTTGAAAGTGTTAAGCAGTTGTCCTAACCCTTCCAAGGCATAATATTCGCATTGAAGGGGTATCAGTAAACGATCGGCCGCAACGAGGGCGTTCAAGGTCAGAATGCCAAGCGAAGGTGGGCAATCTATAAATATGAAATCGTAACCAAGTCCGGGATCAGATGCCCCCTGTCCAACTTTCTTCAAAGCCTCCCGGAGAACGAATTCACGTCCCACGGCATCGATCAACTCAATTTCAGCGCCCGTAAGATCAACATTGGAAGGGACTAACGACAGATTTGGCACATCTGTCGCAAGGGTCGCTTCTGCTACCGGTAAATCTTCCGTCAATACCGAATAAATTGTTTTCGACAAGCCGGAGCGATCGATTCCCAAGCCGCTGGTCGCATTGCCCTGCGGATCTAAATCAATAAGAAGAACACGATAATTCTTTAATGCAACTGCTGTTGCTAAATTAATGGCCGTGGTTGTCTTGCCCACACCACCTTTTTGATTGCAGAGAGAGAAGATTTTAGGCACGGAATTCTCCTTATGTTCCACGTGAAACACCGCTTTTTAGATATCGGCGCGGATGAAACTCTCTTAAATCGAATAATACGGATTTAGATCAAGGTTTCCAGAAGAAAATGCAGTTTGAGCTAAAAAAGTTTCACGTGAAACATTCAGCAGGAGGGATTCACATAGTCGCAGGAGAAATCGTCGGTCCTTTTCAGGCGTTCTATGTGGACAGCCAGCAGAGATAGGTCGCAACTGGTGATTCCCGGGATTTGAGAGGCCTGCGCGAATGACGGCGGGCGTATGCGGGAAAGTTTTTCGGCAGCCTCTTTGCTTATGCCGGTGATTTGGGTGAAATTTAACCCTGCCGGTATCTTTTTGTTTTGGATCCGTCGGAAGCGATTGATCGCCGCGTCCTGACGGCGAAGGTACCCTTGATACTTGACATCAAATTCAATCCGCTGCACCAATTCATCCGGAATGCTATCGGCCGCCTGATCCGGCGCCGGTAGATCCGAGTAACGGGTCCCCGGGCGGCGCAGTATTTGTTCCAGCGTCTCATTCTTCAGGCTCGTCTTTTTTAGGCGTCTTATCTCATTTTCAATTAATGCCTTGCGATTCAGCATTTCCTCGTAATCAGAATCTGATATCAATCCAAACTCGTGTCCGTGCTTCATCAAACGCTCATCCGCATTGTCCTGTCTCAACAGTAAACGAAATTCAGCCAGAGAAGTGAACATGCGATAAGGTTCATTAGTCCCCTTCGTGACCAGGTCATCGATGAGGACGCCGATGTATGCTTCCGAGCGGTCCAAGACAAACGGCGGGACCTTCCGGAGCTTCCGGATGACATTGAGCCCTGCCATGAGGCCCTGCGCCGCGGCCTCTTCATAGCCCGTGGTCCCGTTGATTTGCCCCGCGAAGAATAAATTTTTGATCCGCTTGGTTTCCAGTCCGTGCGTCAACTGCGTGGGCGGCGCATAATCGTATTCGATGGCATATCCGAGCCTCATAATTTCCGCGTCTTCCAATCCCGCGATGGTTTTAACTATTTGGTGTTGAACATCTTGTGGAAGACTTGTGGACAACCCGTTGACGTAAATCTCATCTGTGTCCCGGCCTTCCGGCTCCAAATAAACCTGATGCTGGCCCTTGGCCGCAAATTTCACGACCTTGTCCTCGATCGAAGGGCAATAGCGGGGGCCGATGCCTTGAATCATTCCTCCGTACATGGCCGAGCGATGCAAATTCTGGCGGATGATAGCGTGCGTCCTTTCGTTGGTGTGGGTCAGATAGCAGGGGACTTGCTCCTGAGAAATACTCCGGGTCCGAAAGGAAAATTTGGGCGCCGGCTCTTCGCCGGGCTGAATTTTGGTTTTTGAGAAATCAATGCTCTTCCGGTCCAGGCGCGGGGGGGTTCCCGTCTTGAATCGCCTGATTTCAAATCCAAGCTTGGCAAGGTGTTCGGACAATTTCATGGCGGCAAATTCCCCCCCGCGGCCGGCGGAATAATTGAATTCGCCGATATGGATCAGGCCCTTCAAAAATGTCCCCGTCGTTAGGATGACCGCCCGCGACAGAAACGTCTGTCCCATCATGGTCTTGACCCCGCAGGCCTCGCCCTCCCCGTTCAGCAGGACTTCCTCGACCGTGTCCTGTTTCACGTCCAGATGCGCGGCGCCCTCGACGACCCGCTTCATATAAAGGTGGTATTGCTTTTTGTCCGCCTGGGCGCGCGGAGACCAGACGGCGGGGCCTTTGGAACGGTTCAACATCCGGAATTGGATCCCGGTTTGATCAATAGCCAGTCCCATCTCGCCCCCCAGGGCGTCTATTTCACGCACCAAATGCCCCTTCGCCACGCCGCCGATCGCGGGATTGCACGACATTTGGCAGATGGAATCCAGATTCATGGTGATCAACAGGGAAGGAAATCCCGCCCGGGCGACGGACAGGGCCGCTTCGACGCCGGCGTGGCCGGCGCCCACGATGATGGCCGCGTAGGAATCTTTCATGACGGGTGGAAGCTTACCGTTTTTGGCCCGGTTTTACAAGCCATCGCGCGGGCCGCGCGGAGGAAGAGAAAAAAATCAGTTCGCGGGGTTGCGATGCAGCTTCCGCATCAGGAGCTGATGCGCGATGGTCAGGACGTTGTTGACGATCCAGTAAATCACGAGCCCGGAAGGCAGCCCGTAAAAAATAAATCCGAAAAGCGCCGGCATGATCATCATCATCGTTTCCTGCTCTTTCGTCGCGGCCGTTTGCGGAGTCAGCTTCTGCTGCCAAAGCATGGTCCCGATCATGATCACCGGGAGCACGTTCACGGCGTCGCCGAGAAAGGGCAGGGAAAATGGCAGCGTGAAAAGGCGGTCCGGCTCCGACAAGTCCCGGATCCAGCCGACGAACGGCGCGCCGCGCAATTCCATCGCGCAGGAAAACGTCTGATAGAGGGCGATAAAAATCGGCATCTGAAGAATGAGGGGCAGGCAGCCGCCGAACGGGTTGACTTTGTTCCGTTTGTAGAGCTCCATGACTTCTTGATTCATTTTCTGCGGGTCTTTCTTGTACTGCTCCTGAAGGGCCTTGATCTTGGGCTGGAGCGCCTGCATTTTCCGCATCGAATCGAAGCTCATGTGCGTGAGGGGGGCGAACACCAGCTTGATGAGCGAAGACAAAACGATGATGGCCACGCCGTCGTTGTGGAAGATCTTGTAAAAAAACTTGAGCATGACCAGAAAATAAATCCACAGCCCGCCCAGGACGCGCGTGTGCAGGATCCGCTCGAACCCGAGATGCGTCTCTTTGAGGGCATCGTGTTGCTTCGGTCCCGCGTACACCAAAAAACGATGCGTCAGCGTTTCGCCGGGCCGGATTTCCGCCGCCGGCGGCTTGATATAATGGATGAGCGCGCCCTTTTCATAAGAGGTCCGCACATAATCCACGGGCGTTTCGGGCTTCACGATCAAGGCGAAATATTTTCTCTCGAGCACGGTCCATTCGAGCGGGCCCTCCTTGAGATAAGGCTGCTTCTTCAGCTTGTCGGCGTGCCGCGCCTCAAACTGATCGCCCTTCAAATAACCGGCCTCGAGGTCCGGGCGTTCGATCTGGTGGGCGTCCGCCACGTAAAGCGGCGCCGTCAATTCGCATTCGAAGTTCACCGGTTCCGGTCCGCGGTTTTCGGCATCGACCTGGACGACGAACGTGAATTGCCCCGGAAGGAACCAGTAACTCTTGCGGATCTGGAGCCCGCCCTCCTCGCGCAGGAACACCACCGAGAGCGGTTCCTTTTTCTCCAACGAATAGGGTTCTTCGCTCCACGCGCCGTTCTTCAAAATCCGAAGGGAAAATCCCCGCGGCGAATCTTTTTCCTCCGCGTCGAAAAGAAACGCCTGTCCGCCCCGGCCGTCGCCGTAGGCCTTGAGGCCGAAATAGTTGACCGCCGCTCCGAGATTTGAAAACTTCACCGCGTAAGCCGCGTCTTCGTAAGAGAACGTCTCTTCCGGCACGGACACGGGCACGGCTTCCGCCGCCGGTTCGGCCGGCCGGCTGGGCGCTGCGGGAAGGTTCTGAGACTCGGGGGCAACGGCCTCCGTTTGCTGCGGCGCGGGCTTGGGGGGATAGAGGTATTGAAGAAAGCGCGGATAAAATAAAAGGACCAGCAGAGAAAGCGAAAAGGCCAGAATGAAACGCTTTTCCATCAAGGCACCGGGTCCCATCCGCCCGCGGAAAAGGGCTGGCAGCGCAAAATTCTCAGCGCCCCGAACCAAAGGCCCTTGAGCGGGCCCCGGCGTTCGAGCGACTGCCGGAAATACTCGCTGCAGCTCGGCTCAAAGCGGCAATGGCCGCCCGCCCAGGGAGAAATCGCGCGCTGGTAAAAACGAATGATTCGATCGATCACTTTCATGGCTTCCAAATCCCCGCCTCTTTAAAGAGCTTCTCCAAAAGCGCGTCAAACTTTCCGGCGTTGGCGCTCCAATCAAAGGCCGCCACGCGGACGATCAGGTCATGCGGGTGGGCGAACCGGTTTTTGTTCCTGCGGAAAAATTCGCGCACGCGCCGCTTCAACCCGTTGCGCTCGACGGCTTTTTTATAATCCTTTTTCGCGATCGAAACGGCCAGCCGCGAAGGGCCTTGTTCCTTTTTCAGGTAATGGATCCGGAAGGGATGCGCGCGGAGGGAGTTTCCTTTTTTTAGGACGCCGCCGAAATCTTTTTCCTTCGCAAGCCTCTCTTGGGTCTCGAAACGAAATTGCCCCAGGGTCAAGGAGAGAGCCGTTTTCTTCCCTTTTTCCTCCGCCTCCAAAGGACCAGGCGGCCGCCGCGCGTAGCTGTCCGGGCGAGAAAACCGTGTTTTCTCTTGCGTTTTACTTTTTTGGGTTGGTAGGTTCTCTTCATGGTCGCGAAATTAGAGGTTGAATTCTATACACACCCATGAGGGAAGTCAATCTCTATCGAAAAACGGCCTTCCGGCCCAAAAAGCGGTTTGACAATTCCGGTTTTTGGATTATGATGCAACCACTCTGGCGTTTTCGCGACGGAGCAGCGTGTTTTCGAGCGTTCTTTGGGAAAATTTCAGTGGGCTGTGAATAAGCTGTTGATAAATATCGGGGCCGGTCGCCGGAAAAATCTTTTAACCCTCGTCGCATTAATTTATTAGAAAAAATTCTGGCCGTTATCCCGCCTGTTGACAGTTTGTTGGTAACCTGCTGGTTTTCTGTCCATAAAAATCTCTGCTGTCAACAAACACCTTTTGATGGAAAAATTGCTCCTTTCTTCAAGCGATAGCGATAAAATCTGGCAATCCTCTCTGGATCGGATCCGCCGCGAGCTCAGCGAACAGACCTTCAAGGTGTGGATCGAGCCCTTGAAGCTCGCCGCCTATGACGGCGCGACCGCGACCATCCAGGCCCCGGACAAATTTTACGCCGAGTGGATCCGCGAGCATTTTCAGGTGATCATTCGCGATGCCCTTTTTCAAGCCACCGGAGAAAAAATTCAGCTGGTTTTTTCCATTCATCCGGCCGGAGAGCGGGAGCCCCTCGAAGCGCCCAAAAGACCGGCCCCGCCGGCCGATTCCCCGCGCGCCCCTCACGGTTCTTCGCTCGCCACGCCGAAGAAAGACCTCAATTCGAAATACACCTTCGAGGATTTCGTGATCGGGCCGGGCAACCGGCTGGCGCATGCGGCCGCGGTCGCCATCAGCGACTCGCCGGCGAGGATCTACAATCCTTTTTTTATTTACGGCTCGGTCGGTCTCGGAAAAACCCACTTGATGCAGGGGATCGCCCACCGGATCCTCTCGCGCAGTCCCGAAAGGCGCGTTTGTTTTATTTCCAGCGAAAAATTCACCAACGAACTCATCCTCGCGATCCAGTCGCGCTCGACGCCGGCGTTCCGCAACCGGTACCGCTCCGTGGACGTGCTGCTCATCGACGACATTCATTTCATCGCCGGAAAAGAATCCACGCAGGAAGAATTTTTCCACACCTTCAACGCGCTCTTCGACGCGCACAAGCAAATCGTGGTGACGAGCGATCGTCCGCCGCGCGAGATACCCGGCCTGGAAGAAAGGCTGATCTCCCGCTTCGGCTGGGGGCTCGTCTGCGACGTCCAGCCGCCGGACTTCGAGACTCGCGTCGCCATCCTCAAAAAGAAAATGGAAAAGGAAACTGTCGCGGTCCCGGACGAAGTGGTCCACTTCATCGCCAAGAAAATAAAATCCAACATTCGGGAATTGGAAGGGGCCCTGATCCGGGTGGTGGCGTGTTCCTCGCTGACGGGGGCGGCCGTTGATTTGAAGCTGGCCCAGGAGATTTTAAAAGACTCCTGCACCGAGGAACAAACCAAGATCACGATCAGCGCGATCCAGAAAATCGTGGCCGACTATTTCGGGGTGAAGGTTTCGGATTTGAGCACCAAAAGCCGCGCCAAATCGGTCACGCTTCCGCGGCAGGTGGCTATGTACTTGGTCCGGGAAATGACCAGTTATTCCCTCCCGGAGATCGGGGATTATTTCGGGGGCCGCAATCACGCCACCGTGATTCATGCCTGCCAAAAAATCAAAGGAAGCCTCGAGAAAAACCAATACATCCGGCAGGCGGTAGAGTCCTCCATCCACCGCCTCCGCTCGGATTCTTATTGAGTAATTT
>JACQVP010000072.1 GCA_016209715.1 Candidatus Omnitrophota bacterium | reverse complement strand
TTCGAAAGGCAGGCGCGCCTCTCTCAGAAGCTCGATGGCCATGCGTCCCGCAAGGATCCGGAGAATGTGCTTGCGGGAGATATTCCAGGCGTTCATCCAGCCAAATACTTCAAAAACGGTTTCGAGAAACCACGCCGTGTCCGCTTCCCCGATGTTTGCGGCAATGTGATGAAGCACGTCACGGATATTGTCACGGACCGTGAAATCATTGACGGACGTTCCCCGCTTGGCGAGGAGAGAACTGTCTTGCAGGCTGTCGATCAGCACCGGCACCGCTTCTCGGAGCGAAATCCCCGAAAATGCGTCCAGCCCTCTTTCCCGGATCCTTTTCTTCAATTCCAGGGCCACCGCTTCACGCGCCCGGTTCGCATCATCATTGTTGATTTCACGGTATTGGCGCAGGGACTCGATCAGCTGGGAGGCGCTCATCGCGGGATAGTCGCGCCCCAACGATGCCCCGCCCGGAAGGCGCCACAGCCACAGAGGGTCGGCCGGATCTTCGGCCTCCCTTTCGCCGGCACGATCCCGAGCCCTTTCATAGAGCATCCGAATTTGCTGCTCATAATCGGCAAAGGCCTGCGGGTTCTGTGCCGCCTCAGGGCTGCGGATCAGCCGGGTCACTTCCTCCAGCTGCCCATAGGTTGGAAAGAGCGACACCCCGCCCTCCTCCTCTGCCGACATAGCCAAGAGATGATTGAGCTGAATCATCGAACTCACGTTAAACGTGAAAAACAAATCGACCTCGCTCACCAGGGAGTTAGCCAGGACACGCGCCGCCTGATCGCGGGCCGCCTCCGCCGCATCGCCCACGCCCTGGATATCTGCCAATATCCTCAAGGTCATCGCCTTCGCTCGGCCGAGGTCGCCGGGAGCCATTTGAAAAACGATTCCCGTCATCGCCCCGAGCAGGCGCTCCTTCTTTTGATTGTCGGTTTCCTCTCTCCCCTGGACGGTTTCGACCATCGAAGCAAGCGTCTCGAACCATTTCATCGCCTCCGCCGGGTCGACCTCAAGCAGAATCCCGGACAGGGCCGTTCCGATATTGCCCCGGAGCGTGTTCGCTTCAGCGCCCGCGTTCAAATTTTGATTCCAAACGGAAATCAAGGCCTCCATCCAGCGCCGTCTCACATCGGTGGTTTTGGGCACCCAGCTCACGATGTCCGACATGACATCCACCGCGTCCGCAGAGGCATCCGGCCGTGACGTCATACGAATCAGCAAGTCGGCCAGGCGCAGAATCCGCGATTCCAGGCTGCTGGCAGGCACTCCCCGGAGCCGCGCGATGAATGCCGATTCCCGGGCGTAATAGCTGGCACTCCCCACATAATCGTCCCCTCGCGCGATCGGCCGCAGGCGATAAAAGCGCGTCAGGATATCGAGCAACCGGATGCCCGAGTGTGCTAACTCCCACATCAGGTGCTGGCGCGGGTTCAGGATCAAATCGAGCTTAAAAATGTTCCGATAAGGATAAATCCACCACGAATAGACATCGATGAGGGAGGGCCAGCGATTAAAGAGCCAGCGCAGGACTCGCGCCGTGAACGTCAAGTCCTCACTGGGAATTTCGTTCAGAATTTCGGGCGCCACTTCGCGCCGAGCGCCCAATGAACTCGCCAGCCACAATTCGGGCTTTTCTCGTTCTTGCTCCTCGGCCTCTTCCGGGGCCGGACGCGACCGCGCGGCTCGCCTCTGATAATCCGCGCGAAGCTGAACCCCGTAGGTTTCGATCGCCGCCAGGACCTCCGCCTCATCCAGGCTCTTCAACATCTTCCGCACTTCGTCCAAGTCGCCGCCCCGGGCAAAAATAACCGTGCCGTCGCGGGCTGTTTCCGAAATCAATTCCCGCAAGACCAAACCCAAACGGCGCTCGGCCAGAGAAGCCGTTATGCCGTCCCCCCACTCCTCGACCTGGTCGAGAATGCCTTCGTGCGCCGTCCCCCGCAAGAGCGAAACCAATAGCGCCTCGGCCATGCGGTTGAGGGTTTCATCGCTAGCCCCCTGGCCCCATCGAACAAGTGCCTTCCAGACCGTTTTCTCAATCGGCTTCAGCAGACGGGGCTCCAAATCCAGGCCGACCCGGTAAAGCAGCAGGCCGAGCCGTCCCCGGAGCTGGTCAGAAATGTCCTCTACGCCTGTGAGGCTGCGCATCCTCTTCAACACCGCGTCCCGGAAGGCAAGCAATTCATCCTCGCCCATTCCGTCCACCCGGTCCTTGAGCACGTCGGCCATCGAATATCGGTCCTCCGGCGAACCGCTGCGGTCCGTGACCAGCATTTCCAGGAGCTCGAGGTCGTTCCATTCCTCATAGGTTTTCCATTCATAAACCCCCGGATCGGAATCCTCGAATCCGAGCGCCGAGGCCAACGGCGCGCCTGCTCCGGCCGCTCCGGCCGCCCAGATTTCATCCGGAACCGTCATGCCCGGTCGCGTCTCCTCACGCGCCGCGGCTCGAGATCGCTCCGCAGTGGCCGATAGTTGCCTCAAGTATTCCTCCAACTGCGCCGGAATGAGCCGGGCATCCGGATTTTTCAGGATTCGCCGCAACTCCTCGGGGTCGCCAAACTCGCCCCAAAGGAGTGACTCGTCCGGGCTGAGGGCCGTGCGCACGGCACCCAAGCCGTCAAGGATATTCCCGGCTTCCGGACTTCCGAAATCAAAATCTCCGGCTTCACGCCGCAGGAAAAACACGGCCGCGACCCTTCCCAGCGACTTCCGGCTGATTGCCGGTAGGGCGCTAAATGTGCCGGCGCTCAAAACAAGTTCGAGAGCCGATTCCAACTCCGCGAGCCGTTCCACCGGCGCCCGCTGCGCGATCAGTTCGAGACTGGCACCCAATTCGGGAGACGTAGACTGGGCGTAACTCGCGCTGATTTTCTGAAAGGCCGTCAACAAAGGCATAAACATCGGAACAGACATTTCTCCCGGCAACCGCTCGGCAGGCACTCGCATGGCAATCGCCACCGCTTTGCGCGTCTGATCAACGTCCAAACCCCTTTGGGCCTCCAGGACCGCGCTGAGTTTGGGGATGGTTTTCTCCACGGACTTCGCGTTGGATAATTTTTGGCTGACCGCCTCGATGGCCTGCGTGATCGCAATCTCGCAATGCATGTCCAAAATCGCGCCGGGAGGAATCAGTTCATAGGCTTCCAGGAGCAGATCCAGTAAACCCGGCAAGTCCCTCTCTTCGAGGCCTTGTGCCATCACCTTGAACGCCTTGGCCGCGGCCTCAATGGCGGAATCATGGCCTTTTTTCTTCTCCATGCTCCGCAGGAGTTCGCGAAGCGAGGACACCATTTGACGAAGAATCTCCAACGAGGGCTTCTTTGCCGCCACCCATTCATAGGCGGTCGGGATCCAGCTCTGCAAATCTTCAAGCGGAGTCTTGGCCAGGCCACGCGCTTCACGCAAGGCCGACGTCAACGACGACACCGCGGCTGGCAGCTGCTCTGCCGGCAACTCTGATATGACCCGGGCCATTTGCCCACCGGCTTCCACATTGATCATGGGCGTGACGTTCAGGGCGAATTTCCCCTGTTTAAGTTCGGCGAGCAGCTCAGAATAGGTCTTTCTTTCTTCGCCCAGAGAGGCGCCCGGCCGCATCGACCAAAGCCCGTCCCCCGAATCTACGGCCGGAGATTCGGGCTGAACCCTCGGCTGCATACGGAGGACAAGCTGCTTTCCGTATTCTTCGAGGCCGGATATCACGACCGATTCCTGACCCGCCTTGAGGATCCGGCGGGCCTCATCCAGATCGCCGTAAGCCGGGAACAGAGAAGGCGAATGATTTTCATAGACCGAGACCGCGAACAGATCGGCGAGAGCGTCCAGCACATTCTCCTGGCCCACCCATTGAGGAAATTCTGTCTTTAGGAGTACGATCGCCGCCGCGCGGGCCAGCGCCTGGCGCGCTCCGCCATAGACATAGCGGTTCCCCTTGATGCCTTCGAGGCCCTCGAACGTGAGGTCGAAGATCGCCAGCTCGCCATCCTCCGCGCGCTCTGAGGCGATCCGGGCCAATAGATCGCCCAGGGGTTCCAAGGCCTCCAGCGATTCTTTCAGGTGCGGTCCTATGCTCAGAGGGATTTGCCGGATCAGGACCGGAAGCAATTTCGCCGCCTCCACTCGCCGCATGGAAATTCCCAGCAATTTCTGCCCGTGCTCCTGACGGATCTTGTGAGAGTCGGCGTCTGCCCGGCTCAAGGCCTCCAACGCCGCGAGGGAGGGGCCAAACACGGCTATCCTCCGTTGTATATTTTTATCGTATTCCGGTAATGCCCGGCGCGCCGCATAATACCCCAATCGCAGGAGCTGACGAAACACCGGCTCCTCCCCGTGAAGCTGGAACCGTTCATATTGGGCCGCCCGGTATTTGAATTCACCGCGCTCCTCCGGCTCCAAGACGCGCTCGGCGCCCGGAGACAATCCGCGGACCTGCAACGCCCATCTGAGCGCTTCTCTTTGTATCGTGGCCATTTCTTCCCGCTCAACGCCCTCGGGCCAGCCGCCCTCCTTCAGGAGTTTTATCATGTCTATGATCTCAGAAATCGCCTGGAGTCTCAGGCGATTGGCCTGAAACCGCTCCCGCTGAAGTCCCCGCAAGATAGCCGGCTCAATCGAAGGCGTCATCGACCCGGGATCGTTCAAAAGGACCGCCCGGATCAGTCTCAATGCGGCGCCGCGCACTTCCGCGTTCCGGTCTGACAGCCGGAGCACGACATCCGACAGGTCGTCCGGGTGAGCCATCCCGGTACGGGATATCATTTCCCGCCGCTTTGCCAACGCCTCCATACGTGCTTTCCGGCCATAGGTATCCCGCAGATACTTGAAGAATTGGACCCCGAAATAGAGCAACAGGATCCCTTCCGCCAGCGCCCCTATAATAAGGAAGGGCCGCATCGCATCCTGACCCAAGGAAGCGGCCTGATCCCTTTCCGCAAACCAGAGAGGCTGGGTTCCGGGCGCGCCGGGCCCCGGTTCATTCGGCGCCGCGATCCGGGTGGCCGCTGAGACACCTATCTGGACCGCATAATCGCGCAGTGCGTCCCGAACCGCAACCGGCTCGGGATGCTTCAATATTCGAACCACTTCATCCCAATCCCCGGATCTTTTAAAAACCTCCTGGAGAGCCCCCATGTAAACGGGATCCGTTTCATGATGAGGAACCGGTTTTCCCGCCTCTCTCAGGGCCAGATAGGCCAGGGCCCACGCCGCCGCCTTCCTCGAATCTTTCGTGCCGCCCGTTTCCAACCCCTCCTGCAGCGAGGCCCGGAATTCGGCCCACTCCCCGGCCGGAATCCTTCTCGCTATTCCCACCAGCGACAGGGTCAAACTCGCGGGGGCGCCTTCCGATTCTCCGCCCGACACTCTTAGATGCGCCATCTTGTCGAGTATCTGCCGTCCCGCCTTGAGAAGCGGCATCTCTTCCGCCCGGTCGAGGGCCTCATATAACGCCTGGCCGAAATAGAGCAAAATCACCGCGTCTTCGGTCCGGGATAGACGCTCCTCAATGGCGGCAACCGCGCCGGAAAGATCGGACACATCCATTTTCTTCACCAACCCGGAAGCCAAATATGCGATTTCGGCCCGCGCTTGAATGGCCTCATGCGTGCCGTCCTGAATTTGATCGAACTGAGTCATGATCTCGTCGAAAAGCGATTTCAGCGGCGCCGGGCTCAACGACACGGAGACAGGATTGAGGGCTTCAAACAAGCGCCTTCTCGCCTTGTGGTCCGTTTCTGATTGACCTTGAATCCGGGAGAGGATATTGCCGGCGAGGGTCACGAACCTTTCCGCGTCCGGCTCCCCCACGTTTTGAGAAATTCGGTACAGCGCGTCAAATCCGTCGCGAATAAACTCCGTCGGCGAGATGTCCGATCCGGCGAAATGGTCCGGCAGCTCTTCGGACGCCGACATAAGCGCCTGTTCCAAGGACGTGAATTCTTCCTGCCCCCCGTCCGGAATCCAGCCCAATCGATCCAAGTCCTCCAGCCGCTCCAGGATCCCGCCGAGCGATCCGCCTTTCAGCCACAAATCGCCGCCGGATTGCGGCTCCCCGCCGTCAGGAGGAATCTCGCCCTCGCCCGCGCGAGTTTCAAGCGCCCGCAATTCCCGGTCATAGCTCGCCAATCCCTCGAGGACATCCCGTTTAACGGCGGCACGGAGGATTCTGCCGATCTCCTCCTCATCGCCGAATTTCTGAAATCGGGCCCGGTCTTCTTCACTGCTTTCTTGAGCGATCCCCATGACCTGCCACGCCGCTTTCTTCACATCCACCCCGAACGCAAGAGGGCCGGGGGAACGGGCCAGAGACACGATCAGCGCCTCCTCAAACTCCTTCAAGGGAAGCCTCAGCATTCCAAAGGGCTCAACCGTCTTGTCCTTGAAATAGATGAGATCTTTGGAGTATTTCTTCGCGACGTGCCGGATGAGATAGTCGCGGATCTCCGGCGTCGTCAGGTTGGGATCGGCTTTCAAAATCTTTCCAAGAATGCCCCCGGCGCCCCGCAACACGCCCCAAAGGCTCGCTCTTTCCATCGTTTCAAGCGCCAAATCCCGGTCGCTGGCTAGCGGAGGTCTCTTCCCTTCAATAAAATCAAGAGTCGCGGCGCGAAGAATTGCCAGGCGCCGGCGGTCCCAAAACGCCGACCATTCCCGGACCAGGACCCACACGAGCCAAGACGCCAACATCAACGCGGCGGCGGCCGCCGGTAGCACGACAGTGTAAATCACCATTTCCGCCTTCCCGAGCGAAGCCGCCCTTCT